>CAYRBQ010000444.1:0-3940 GCA_964422305.1 uncultured Reyranella sp.
ATCTCCGGCTTGCTGAAGTCGGCGTTGGGGAACATCGTCGGGTAGGAGAAGTCGCCTGCCCCTTCCTTCGCCATGTCATCCCAGGTGTAGACAGCGACGACGCCGGGCGACTTCCTGGCCTCGGCGGTGTCGATCTTGACGATCTTTGCATGGGCATGCGGCGAGCGGACCAGCACCACATGCACCTGGTTCGGCCGGGCGAGGTTGTCGGTGAAGCCGCCGGTGCCGGTCAAAAGCCGGTCATCCTCGACACGCTTGATGTACTGAGCCTTGCCGAACACCGCCATCACGCCACTCCTGTGCCTCTCCCCCGACTTGGGTACGCGGGGTGGCCGGACTATAGCGGCGGAAGTCCGTCCGACAAGCGCGGCATCAGTGCCGCAGGGTGGGCATTTCGGGCAGCGTCACGATGCGGATTCCGGCCGCTTCCAGCCCCTCCCGGACCGCCCTCGAGACGGTCACCGCCGTCGGCCCGTCGCCGTGAACGCAGATCGAGTCGACCTGGCAGGGAATGCGCTTGCCCGACGTCGAGTAGATGGCCTGCTCGTCGACCATGCGACGGACATGCGCAACCGCCTTGGCCGGATCCTTGATCATCGAGTTGGCTTCCTTGCGCGGCGTAAGGAAACCGGCGTCGGTGTAGGTACGGTCGGCGAACACCTCCTCGGCCACACGCAGGCCGTGCTTGCGGGCCGCCTTGCCCTGCTCGGTGTTGGCCTGCGCCAGGAAGATCAGGTCGCGGTCGACCGCCTTGGTCGCGCGGGCGATCGCCTCGGACATCTCCGCACTCTCGGCCGACATGTTGCCCATCATGCCGTGCGGCTTGATGTGGGTCACCTTGGCACCATGCAGCGCCGCGATCGCCTGCAGCGCGCCGAGTTGATAGGCGATGTTGGCCTCGAGCTCCTTGGTCGTGAGGTTGATGGCGCGTCGACCGAAGCCCTGCAGGTCGGCAAAGCCCGGATGTGCGCCGATCGAGACGCCGTTCTCGGCACACAGTTTCACGGTATCCATCATCACTGTGGGGTCGCTGGCATGAAAGCCGCAGGCGACATTGGCCGACTTAACGATCTTCAGGACCTCGGCATCGTTGCCCATGACCCACGGCCCGAAGCTCTCGCCCAGGTCGGAGTTGATGTTGACGTGCCCGGCGTTGGTGGCTGCGGCCATGGGAGACTCCCTCAAGCTGAGACGCTATCGTAGCAGATGTGAGCGTTCGGTACCTATCCTGCGGCGACACCGCCTTTACAGTCGAATTCGGCAACGAGATTTCCCCCGAGATCAACGGCCGGGTGATGGCCCTTCATACCGCGATCGGCCGGGCCTGCGACGAGGGCAGGTTGGCGGGCGTCGTCGAGACCGTGCCCACCATGCGGTCCCTTATGGTGACGTACGATCCAATGGCGACGTCGCGGGCGGAGTTGCAGCCCCAGGTCGCCGCCCTGGTTGCCCAAGGTCCCGTGGCCGGCCTGAAGAGCCGGAAGTTGACCGTACCTTGCTGCTACGACGACCCCGAGTTCGCGCCCGACCTGGCCGAGGTCGCGGAGCGCACGAAGAAGACGCCCGAGCAGGTCATCGCGGCACACCTCGCCTCGCCCTTCAAGGTCTACGTGCTGGGCTTCATGCCGGGACTCGCCTATGTCGCGGGCCTCGAGCCGTCGCTCTTCCTGCCGCGGCGGGCCGAGCCACGGGTTCGCGTTCCGCGCTCCTCAGTGGCCATCGCCATGGACATGACGACCATCTACCCGTTCGAGAGCCCGGGCGGCTGGCACCTGATCGGCCGCACGCCGCTCTGGATGTTCGACCAGCGCCGTGAGCAACCGGTCTTCCTGGCCCCGGGCGACTCGCTCGCTTTTCAGAGAATCGACCGCAAGACCTACGATCGCATCGCGCGGGACGTGGAGGCGGGCTCGTTCGACTGGGCCACGCTGGTGAATTCGAAATGAGTGTTGCGCTCAAGGTTGTTCGTGCCGGCTTGTTCGACACGCTGCAGGACCTCGGCCGCACCGGCTACATGGCGCTCGGCATGCCGACGGCCGGCGCCATGGACCGCATCGGTCTCAGCCTCGCCAACGCGCTCGCCGGCAACCCGGCGAACACCGCCGGCATCGAGATCGGCGTCATGGGACCCGACCTGATGGTCGATGCCGACAGTGTTCGCGTGGCGTTGACGGGTCCCCTCTCGCCTTCGCTGATCGAGGACGCCGATGCGCCGCCCAAGCCGCTCGAGTCCGACCGCAGTCACCTCCTGAAACGCGGCCAGGTGCTGCGCGTCGGCATGGTCGAGGGATCGAGCACGGCTTACCTCGCGATCGCCGGTGGCTTTGCCGTGCCGCCGTTCATGGGCAGCCTGTCGACCTATTCGCGCGCCGGCGTCGGCGGCTTCGAGGGCCGCAAGCTCGCGGCCGGCGACGCGTTGCCGCTCCTGCGCGCCACGGCCCCGGCCGGCGACGAGCGCAAGCTCGCACAACCTTTCGACTACGGCAGCGGCCCGGTACGGGTCGTGTGGGGGCCGCAGGAGGAGTACTTCAGCGCGGAGGGACGGCGGACGTTCGTCACTCAGGAGTATCGCGTCTCCAAGGAGGCCGACCGCATGGGGATCCGTTTCGAAGGCCCCGTGATCGCGCACGCGACCAGCGTCCAGAAGGGGGGCGCCGACATCATTTCCGACGGCATCGGTCCCGGCGCCATCCAGGTCCCCGGCGCCGGGTTGCCGATCGTGCTGCTGGCGGATCGCCAGACGGTGGGCGGCTATCCCAAGATCGCCACCGTCGCCTCGGTCGACCTGCCGCGGCTCGGCCGCTTGCTGCCCGGCCACGCCGTGCGCTTCGCCGCAGTCACGGTCGAGGAGGCCGAAACGTTGCGGCGCGACCAGGAGGCACGCCTGCAACGCGCCATTGCAGGCTTCGTCGCGGCGCGGCCGCCCGGCGGCATCGACCTCGCCCGCCTCTATGAGGAGAACCTGATCGACGGCGTCGTCTACTAGTCGCTCTCCGCGGCGGCGCCGTCGAACGACATGCGGCCCGGCCCGGCGACGTAGAGCGCCAGCAGCCCTCCGGCGATCGCGAAGTTCTTCAGGAAATGAAACATCTGCACCCGATCGACGAAGTTCGCGTGGAACAGCAGGGCCGTCACGACGCAGAACCCGGCCAGCGTCAGGGAGGCGAAGCGCATCTGGAAGCCGATGATCAGCAGGGCGGCGCCCAGCAACTCGACGAAGACGGCAACAGGCAGCAACGTGCTCATGACCCCGTGCTGCGCCATGAACAGGCCGCTGTCGTCGTAGCCGGAGAACTTGCCCAGCCCCGACCACAGGAAAAGGCCGGCCACCAGGCACCGTGCCACCAGCAGAACGCTGCTATTGCCCGTTTCGTCCATCGGCCGCGCTCCCCCGCTCCGGCGCTTTCAGTGTAGCCCCGCCAGCGCCCCATTGGTACGACACGGAACCATCGGAATTGAAACAACCGTACCGGGGAACGACGGGATGAGCTGGCAACCGGAGATGGACGAGCTACGGCGGCGTCAGGAGCTGACGAAGCGCATGGGCGGCGCCGACAAGGTGAAGCGCCAGCACGACGGCGGCCGCCTTACGGTGCGTGAGCGCATCGAGCGGCTGCTCGACAAGGACTCGTTTCGAGAGATCGGCAGCGTCGCCGGCAAGGCGGAGTACGACGGCCGCAACGACCTGACCGACCTCATGCCCGCCAACGTCGTGATGGGCCGCGGCAGGATCGACGGCCGCCCGGTCGCCGTCACGGGCGACGACTTCACCGTGCGTGGCGGCTCGGCCGACGCCACGATCAAGGAGAAAGCCAACTACGTCGAGCGCTACGCCAACCAGTACCGCGTTCCCGTGGTGCGGCTGATCGAGGGATCGGGCGGCGGCGGCTCGGTGAAGACCATCGAGACCACAGGCCGCGCCAACGTTCCCGGCGTCAGC
>CAYRBQ010000445.1:0-3933 GCA_964422305.1 uncultured Reyranella sp.
CGGCCAGGTCGGCCCCGACAAGGCGACGGCGGCCTTCGACGGCATGATCCAGGCGATGTCCGGGCTGATGTCGATCACCGGCTTCCCGTCCAACGGCCCGACGCGCGTGGGCTTCGCCGGCGCCGACGTGATGTCCGGCTTTACCGGCGCCTTCGGCGTCGCCTCCGCCCTCTACCAGCGCACCCATACCGGCAAGGGCCAGCTCGTCGACGTCGCCATGATCGACGCGGTGATGGGCTATCTCGCACAGCAGTTCACCGAGCACATGATGACCGGCCGCGTCCACGGCCAGTCCGCCAACCTCTCGGTGACGCGGAAGCCTACCGGCAACCTCTTCAAGACGAAGGACGGCTGGATCGTTCTGGCCGTCATGACCGACCCGCAGTTCCAGCGGTTGATGAAGGAAGTGGGCCGCGCCGACGCGCTGGCCGACCCGCGCTTCGTCGACTGGCCGACGCGCATCGCCAACAACACCGCGCTGCACGAGATCGTCGAGGAGGCGCTCAAGAAGGAGACGTCCGCCGCCTGGGCGGCGCGCTTCGCCAAGTCCGACATCCCGGCCGGCCGGGTCCTCAGCATTCCCGAGACGGTGCAGCTCGATCTCTTCAAGCATCGGACCGTGCTGCAGACGGTCGAGACCGACCATGGACCGATCAAGGTCGTGGGCTCGGGTTTTCGCCTGGAGCACGGCGGCGGTTCGGTCGACCGGCCGCCGGCGACGCTCGGCCAGCACACCGACGAAGTGCTGCGCGAGGCGGGCTATGGACCGGCCGAGATCGCCGAGATGCGGGCCGCCAAGGTCGTCTAGCGGGCTATTTCTAGCGCCTGGCGCCGCCGAACTTCACCTCATAGTTCAGGATCGCACGATAGTCGTTAATGTAGGTCGTGACGCCGTTCAGCGTCTGGTCGACCAGGCCCATGCGCCAGCGTAGCTGCAGCGGCCGCAGCCATTCGGGGCTCGCGTCCGGCACGACCTGGTAGATCACGTCGAAATCGAACTCGTTGTTGTTCGACAGCGGCGCGCCGGTCGCCACGTTGATGGCACCATGGCCGAAAGTCGCCGAGGCCAGCAGCGTCAGTCCCTTCAGCCCGATGCCGGCGAAGTTGTAGGTCATGCCGGCCTGCCATGCCCGCTCGTTGGCGCGGTCGAAGTCGAGCGTGATCTGCTTGGTGTAGCCGATCCATTGGCCGTAGGGCGTCTGATACTGGTAGGCACTGCCGACCTGCGTATAGGCGCCCCAAACCGTGAAGTCCTTGACCAGGAACGTCGCGCGCGCGCCCGCCGACCAGGTGCTGAAGGGCCTGCCGGTCAGCAGGTCCAGGCCGTTGCTTCCCTGCACCATGACGTTGCTTTCGAAGCGGAACTTCAGCCAGTCGTCGAGTGCGACGGTCCTGGCGATATCGCCGTAGGTCGACGTCAGGATGTCCGGCACGTAGTACACGGACCCGCGCAGCCGTAGGTCGTCGAGCGAGCCGTACTTCAGGCTGAACAGGCCCATGCCGGCATTGTGGTTGGGCGCGCCCGCCCGCTGGCCCATGTTGATGAAGTAGGGCGAGTCCTTGAACTTCATCGCCGCGACGTAGCCCGCGAAGTAGTTCACCGCCCCCAGCCTGCCACGCAACGCATAGGCTTCGAAGGTGTTCGGGATCATGCGGTCGTCGTTGGGGTTCACCTCCAGCTCGTCGATGAGCTGGCGGTAGGCGGTGAAGACCTGGCCCTTCGCCTGCACCGAGGCGTAGGCCTGGCCCAGCACGAAGAAGCCGTACTGGCCGGTCTTGAGGATCCCCGATCCGGGTGTCGTCGCCGGCGCCCAGATCGGCTGCGTCGTATAGCCGACCGCGCCGATCTTCAGGGTGTCGTAGAGCCAGCCGGATTCGTAGCCGAGCCAGCCGCCGCCCGCCCACGCGACATTGTTCGGCCATTGCGGGTTGGTCCGGTCGAAATAGAAGCTGCGCAGATGCACGGTCGCGACGGCATCGTCGTGCACGAAGCGCTTGAGCGCGTCGCCGAGCGACTGTGCGTGCACAGGCGCTGAAGCGCACGCCCAAAGCAGCGCGAAAGTTCCCCAACGAAGTCGCATCAATTCGGCAGTAGCACCCCAATATGACCGATCTTCGCTTTCTCTCCACACGTCCGCATTCTAAACTTCTCCCGTCCAAGGGGGGTCCCGACAAGGGGCTGAGATACCGACGGCCTTTCCGGCAGCGCGGTGACCCTTTGAACCTGATCCGGGTCATGCCGGCGAAGGGACTGGATACGCCTCCTTTGCACGACAAAGCCGGATCTCCGTCTGCCAACCAGCCACGGGAGATCCATCATGGATACCATCGTCACCAACATCGCCCCGCAAGTGACCACGGGGCCGCTGCCGTCCTCGCGCAAAATCTACGCCACGCCCGATGCGGCGCCCGATCTCGCCGTGCCCCTGCGCGAGATCGCGCTTTCGACCGCGACCGAACCGCCGGTGCGCGTCTACGACACGACCGGGCCCTACACCGACCCCGCCGTCGCCATCGACGTGCGCAAGGGCTTGGCGCGGCAGCGTCGCGCGTGGGTCGTGGAGCGCGGTGGCGTGGAGGAATATGACGGCCGTACGGTCCAGCCGGTCGATAACGGCCATGTGAGGAGCTCGGCACTGCGTCCGTTCCCGAACACGCCGCGGCCGCTGCGCGGTCTCGACGGCAAGCCGGTCACCCAGTTCGAATGGGCGCGCGCCGGGGTCATCACGAAGGAGATGATCTATGTCGCGACACGCGAGAATCTCGGCCGCAAGCAGGTCATCGAAGAAGCGGAGGCACGCCTCGCCGACGGCGAGAGCTTCGGCGCCGCCTTGCCGGCCTTCATCACGCCGGAGTTCGTGCGGCAGGAGGTGGCGGCCGGGCGCGCCATCATCCCGGCCAACATCAACCATGCCGAGCTGGAGCCGATGATCGTCGGTCGCAATTTTCTGGTGAAGATCAACGCCAACATCGGCAACTCGGCCGTCTCTTCCTCGATGGAGGAGGAGGTCGAGAAGATGGTGTGGGCGATCCGCTGGGGCGCCGACACGGTCATGGACCTCTCGACCGGCCGCAACATCCACGACACGCGCGAATGGATCGTGCGCAACGCACCGGTGCCGATCGGCACGGTGCCGATCTACCAGGCGCTGGAGAAGGTGGGCGGCGATCCGACCAAGCTTTCGTGGGAGGTGTTCCGCGACACGCTGATCGAGCAGGCCGAGCAGGGCGTCGACTACTTCACCATCCACGCCGGCGTGCGGCTGGCGCATGTGCCGCTGACCGCGAGCAGGATCACCGGCATCGTGAGCCGCGGCGGCTCGATGATGGCGCAATGGTGCCTGACCGAGCATCGCGAGAGCTTCCTCTACGAGCACTTCGGCGACATCTGCGACATCATGCGGAAGTACGACGTGTCGTTCTCGCTGGGCGACGGGCTCCGGCCCGGCTGCAACGCCGACGCCAACGATGCCGCGCAATTCGCCGAGCTCGAGACGCTGGGCGAGCTGACGAAGGTCGCCTGGGACAAGGGCTGCCAGGTCATGATCGAGGGGCCGGGCCACGTGCCCATGCACAAGATCAAGGCCAACATGGACAAGCAGCTCCGCGAGTGCGGCGAGGCGCCGTTCTACACGCTGGGCCCGCTCGTGACCGACATCGCGCCGGGTTACGACCACATAACCTCGGGCATCGGCGCCGCCATGATCGGGTGGTTCGGCACGGCGATGCTCTGTTACGTCACGCCCAAGGAGCATCTCGGCCTGCCCGACCGCGACGATGTGAAGGTGGGCGTCATCACCTACAAGATCGCGGCCCACGCCGCCGACCTCGCCAAAGGCCACCCCGCGGCGCGGCTGCGCGACGATGCACTCTCCCGGGCGCGGTTCGAGTTCCGCTGGCGCGACCAGTTCAACCTGTCGCTCGACCCGGCCC
>CAYRBQ010000446.1:0-3922 GCA_964422305.1 uncultured Reyranella sp.
AGGCATCGTGGCGTCTGAGCACGAGCTCCTTGCGCGGCTGCCAGCTCTCCCAGCAGAGCGGACCCGTGCCGTCGAGGCCCTTGACGCCGAAGTCGGCGCCCAGCGCCTCGACATTCTCCTTGTTGATGATGGTGGCGGCGAAGTTCGCGAGGTCGACCAGCAGCTCGGAGTGCGGGCGCTTCAGTTTGTAGACCAGCGTGTAGGGGTCGCTGGCCGTCAGGCTCGCGATCTCGCCTAGCCGCCAGTAGAAGGGCCACTTGGCCGACGGGTCGGCGAGCCGCGTGAAGGAGTAGACGACATCGTCGGCGGTGAACTTCTTGCCGCTGCAGAAGGTGACGTCGTCCCTGAGGTTGAAGGTGTAGGTCAGCCGGTCGTCCGAGATCGTCCACGACTTGGCGAGCAACGGATGGACGGTCTTGAGGTCCCAGTCGAGAGCGACCAGCGTGTCGCCCATCATGAACATGGGATGCCCCATGCCGCTCGACGTGTTGCTGTGAGGGTCGTACTTGGGCGCGTCCTGCGTCCGGATGTTCACGAAAGTCTGTGACGAGCCCGGAGTCGCGAACGCGCACAGGCCCATCGCGAGCGCCAGCACGGCGCCCGTTGCTCCCTTGATCATGCGTTTCCTCCCGCCGGTGTTTTCCCGGCTGTTGGGGACGAGCGTAACCGACGGTTGCCGGAGCTGCCAAGCCGCTCGACGCCCGAGCCTTCGTCTGGTTAATTCCCGGCATGCCGATCCATCTCACCATCGACCATGACAAGCGCTTCGTGTACGCGCGCGCCGAAGGCGTCATCACGCTGAAGGACATCGAGGACGTCAGCGACACCGTCGTCGCCCAGGATGCCCTGACCTACGCCAAGCTGTTCGACGCAACCGAGGCGGACGGCACCTACAACGACGACGACGTGATGACGCTGGCGGCACGGGCGACGGCCTATGCCGCCTTGGGCGAGCGCGGACCCTTGGCACTGGTTCCGCGCAAGGGTGGGCCCGGCGAGCTGGCGCGGCGCTACGTCAATCTCGGCCGATTCACCGGACAGGCGAAGATCTTCGCCACGGCCGCCGAAGCAAGGGCCTGGCTCGACTCGCTGTCGACCGATCAGCCGGCGGTCACAAAGGCCTGAAGGACGGGCATCCGGGCATGCCGATCGAATACACCATCGACCACGACAAGAAGTTCATTCACGCGCGCGTACTGGGAACGATCGCGCTGAAGGACCTCGAGGATTTCATGGACGCCGTGGTCGCCGGGAACGCGCTCGCCTATCGCAAGCTGTTCGACGGCACCCAGGGCGACGGCACCTACACCGACGGCGACGTCATGACCCTCGCGGCACGCGCCGCGGCCTATGCGACGCTTGCCAAGCGCGGACCGCTTGCGCTGATCCCCAAGCCGGGCTCGGGCGCCGAGCTCGCCGAGCGCTACATCAATGTCGGCAAGTTCAGCGGTGGCGAGGCGCGCATCTTCGAGTCGGCCGAGGCCGCCCGTCAGTGGCTGGAGAGCCAGCCCCCGGGCGAGGACCTCCCCTAACGCAGCGCCGCCGCCGCATGGTCGAGCCGCAGCCGCGAAGCCGGCGTGCGGCCGTCCTCGGCCGGCTGGTACACGACACTGAACAGCGTGCGGGCGCGTGCGAGCGCCTCTCCGAAGCCCGCCTGCTCGCTCTCGAAGGAATCGAAGCCGCAGCGCAGCATAAACGGGAGCTGGTCCTGCAGCACGCCGCCGGTGGCACGCAGCTCGCCGCGGTAGCCGAGGCGGCCGCGCAGCAGGCGCGCCTGGCTGTAGGCGCGGCCGTCGCTGAACTTCGGGAAGTTCAGCACGATCAGGCGCAGGCGCGCGACGTGCGGCGCCAGGTCCTCGACCGGATCGGTGTTGGAGAGCGACACCGCCGGCCACTCGGGGCGCTGCCGCCACTCGGCGAACGGCAGGGCGACGTAGGACGCGGGCAGGCCCGCTTCGCTAAACAGCGGCATAGACTCGCTCCTTGAAAGGCTGGGCGCCGATGCGCCGGAAGGTGTCGACGAAGCGCTCGCCGGCGCTCCGGTTGTCGAGATAGGTGTTCACCAGCGCATCGACCGCCTCGACGACCTTGTCGGCCGTGACGGCCGGGCCGAGGATCGTCCCGATCGCGGTCTGCCCGAAATCGACGTCGCCGCCGACGCTGAGCTGGTAGAGTTCCACGCCGTTCTTGTCGACGCCGAGGATGCCGATATGGCCCACGTGATGATGGCCGCAGGCATTGATGCAGCCCGAGATCTTGATCTTGAGATCGCCGATGTCGTGCTGGCGCGCCAATCCCGCGAAGTGGGTCGAGATGCGCTGCGCCACCGGGATCGAGCGCGCATTGGCCAGCGCGCAATAGTCGAGGCCCGGGCAGGCGATGATGTCGGTGATCTTGCCGACGTTCGCCTCGGCGAAGCCCAGCGTGGCCAGCGACCTGTAGACCTGCGGCAGGTCGTCGATCGCGACATGCGGGAAGATCAGATTCTGCTCGTGGCTGACCCTGACCTCGCCCTGGCTGTAGGCGTCGGCGATGTCGGCCACACCCTCCATCTGGACGGCGCTGGCATCGCCCGGCGGCGCGCCGGCGGGCTTCAGCGATGCCGTCACGATGGCATGGCCCGGCACACGATGCGGCGCCACGTTGGACTTCAGCCACAGCGCGAACCCGGGGTCGGAGAGGCGCTGTGCCTCGACCAGGCCCGACACCGGCGGCCGCGCCGGCAGGACCGGCGGCGCGAACTGCCGGGTGATCGCCTCGATGGTCTCGGCCGGCAGCCGCAGCGCGCCGTCGCGCGTCGAGGCGTACTCGGCCTCGACCTCCTCGCGCATCTTCTCCGCGCCGATCTCGTGCACCAGGATCTTGATGCGCGCCTTGTAGAGATTGTCCCGGCGGCCGTAGCGGTTGTAGACGCGCAAGGTCGCCTCGAGATAGGCGAGCAGCTCTTCCTTGGGCAGGAACTCGCGCAGCGTCTTGCCGATCATCGGTGTGCGGCCGAGGCCGCCGCCCACGATCACCTCGAAGCCCACCTCGCCCGCCTCGTTGCGCCACAGGCGCAGCCCGATGTCGTGGACGCGCACGGCGGCGCGGTCGTTGGGCGAGCCGGTGATGGCGATCTTGAACTTGCGCGGCAGGAAGGTGAATTCGGGATGGAGCGTCGACCACTGGCGCACGATCTCGCACCAGATGCGCGGATCCTCGATCTCGTCGATCGCGGCCCCGGCATAGTGGTCGGCCGTCACGTTGCGGATGCAGTTGCCGCTGGTCTGCATGGCGTGCATGTCGACCTCGGCCAGCTCGGCGAGCGCATCCGGCGCATCCTCGAGCTTGATCCAGTTGAGCTGCAGGTTCTGGCGCGTCGTGAAGTGGCCGTAGCCGCGGTCGTACTTGCGCGAGATGTCGGCGAGCTTGCGGAGCTGGCGCGCCGACAGCGTGCCGTAGGGGATGGCGATCCGCAGCATGTAGGCGTGGAGCTGCAGATAGAGGCCGTTGGTCAGCCGCAGCGGCTTGAACTGCTCCTCGGTCAGCTCGCCGGCGAGGCGCCGCCGGACCTGGTCTCGGAACTGCTCGACCCGCTCGCCGACCAGCGTACGGTCGTAGGAGTCGTAGCGGTAGAAATGCTGCGGCCTATAGAGAAGCGTGTCAGGCATAACGCACCGCGTCGGCGGCGATGGCGTCGAAGGTAAGGCCCGAGGCGCGGATGCGCTCGCGGAGGCTGAGCGGCTCCAGGTTGCCCTCCTCGTCCTCGCTCACCGCCACGAGATAGGGCTCGATGACGCCGAAGCCCTCGGCACGGGCGCGCTCCAGCAGGATCTCCGAGGCGCGCGCCTCACGCGCCACCGCGGCGCGCTCCAGCCGGTCGGTCCATTGCCCGGCATCGTCGAGCCAGACGACGATGCCGTCGACCAGGCGGTTGGCGGAC
>CAYRBQ010000447.1:0-3919 GCA_964422305.1 uncultured Reyranella sp.
GGCGCCGATCTCGAAGGCCATGCCCGCTTCGAGGCGCTGCACGCCCGCGCGCTCGCCGCCACACCGCCGCAAGGCGACTGGCGCGACTGGCCGGCCGACGCGCCGCCGCCGGCCGACGACGAGGTCGACCTTCATCTCTTCCTGCAATGGCTCGCCGACCGCTCGCTGGCGGCGGCGCAGAAAGCGGCGAAGGACGCCGGCATGCGGATCGGCCTCATCACCGACCTCGCGATCGGCATGGACCGCGGCGGCAGCCACGCCTGGTCGCGGCGCGACGACCTGTTGCCCGGCCTGTCGATCGGCGCGCCGCCCGACCTCTTCAATGTGCAGGGGCAGAACTGGGGCCTCGCCGGCTTCTCGCCGCGCGCGCTGGCACGCGCGGGCTACGCGCCGTTCCTCTCGACCTTGCGGGCCGCCATGCGCCATGCCGGCGGCGTGCGCATCGACCATGTCATGGGACTGCAGCGCCTCTGGCTGGTGCCCGACGGCGCCTCGCCCGCCGAGGGCGCCTACCTCGCCTATCCGCTGGCCGACCTGCTGCGCCTGCTGGCGCTCGAATCGCATCGCCACCGCGCGGTCGTGATCGGCGAGGATCTCGGCACCGTGCCCGAGGGCTTCCGCCCCCGCCTGCGCAAGGCCGGCGTCGCCGGCATGGACGTGCTGTGGTTCGAGCGCACGCGCACGACCTTCCGCGCGCCGTCGCGCTGGCGCGACGATGCCGTGGCGATGACGACGACGCACGACCTGCCGACGGTCGCGGGCTGGTGGCGCGGCACCGACATCGAGACGCGCGCGGCGCTCGGCCTCGCGCAGGAGAACGAGGCCGAGGAACGGAGGCGCGATCGCCGCCGCCTGTGGCGCGCCTGCAGCGGCGCCGAGGTCGCCGAGGGCGCGGCGCCGCCGCCGGAGGAGCCCGGGCGCGCCGTCGATGCCGCGCTCGCCTTCACCGCCTCCTCGCCCGCGCCGCTGATGCTGGCGCCGCTCGAGGACATGCTGGGCGTGGCCGAGCAGCCCAACCTGCCGGGCACCATCGACCAGCACCCGAACTGGCGCCGCCGCTTCGCGGGCGATGCCGGGCACCTGTTGGATGATCCGGCCGCGGCGCGGCGCGCGGCGCTGATCGCGCGCCACCGAAACGCGCCATGATCCCGCGCGCGACCTTGCGGCTGCAGTTCCATCGCGGCTTCACCTTCGCCGACGCGCAGCGCCATGTCGGCTGGATGGCCGATCTCGGCGTCAGCCACGTCTATGCGTCGCCGATCGCGGCGGCGCGCGCCGGCTCGACGCACGGCTACGACGTGATCGATCCCACTGAGGTCAATCCCGAGCTGGGCGGCGAGAGCGCGCTGCGCGACTTCTCCGGCGCGCTGCGGGAGGCGGGGTTGGGCCTGATCCTCGACATCGTGCCCAACCACATGGCGGCCGATCCGGCGAACCGGTGGTGGCGCGACGTGCTGCGGCGCGGCCGCGGCAGCGCCCATGCCGCGTGGTTCGACATCGACTGGGAGGCCGGCGATGGTAGTGGGGGCGGCAAGGTGCTGCTGCCCGTGCTGGGCGGGCCGCTCGAGCGGGCGATCGAGGCGGGCGAACTCTCGGTGGCGACGGGCGACGGCGGCGTGCCGGAGCTGCGCTATTTCTCGCACGCCTTCCCGCTTGCCGACGACAGCGCCGAGGGGCGCGGCAGCCTCGCGAACCTGCTGGCGCGGCAGCCCTACCGGCTCGCTTCGTGGCGCACGGCGGGCGACACCATCAACTGGCGGCGCTTCTTCGACATCAACGAACTGGTCTGCCTGCGCATGGAGGAGCCGGCGGCGTTCGAGGCGGTGCACGCCCTGCCGCTGCGCCTGTTCGCCGACGGCACGATCGACGGGCTGAGGATCGACCATGTCGACGGGCTGACCGATCCCGCCACCTACTGCCGGACCCTGCGCGCGCGCCTCGACGCGCTGGCCGAGCGCGCCGGTCGCTCGCGCGGCTGGCTGGTGGTCGAGAAGATCCTGCTGAAGGACGAGGCGCTGCCCGCCGACTGGGGGATCGACGGCACGACCGGCTACGACTTCATGAACGAAGTGAGCGCCCTGCAGCACGATCCCGCGGCCGAGCCCGTGCTGGCGCGCGCCTGGGAAGAAGCGAGCGGCCGGACCGCCGATTTCGCCGTCGAGGAGGAACGCGCGCGGCGCGAGATCGTGGCGCGCTCCTTCGGCGCGCAGCTCGAGGCCTGCGCCGCCGCCTGGCAGGCGGCGGCGCCCGAGCCGGTGCCGCGGCCGGCGCTGCGCCGGCTGCTCACCGAGTTCCTGGCCCACTTCCCGGTCTATCGCACCTATGCCTCCAACGGACGCCTGCCGGACAGCGATGCGGCGATCCTGCGCGGCATCGCCGCCCAGGTGCGCCGCACCTGCCTCGCGACCGACCGATGGGCGCTCGACCTCCTGGAAGCGACGATGCTGCAGCCACCGGCTGACGAGACATCGCCCTGGCAGCGGGCGATGGCCCGCCTGCAGCAGCTCTCCGCGCCGGTCGCCGCCAAGTCGGTCGAGGACACGGCCTTCTATCGATACGGACCGCTGCTCTCGCGCAACGATGTCGGCTTCGACGTCGAGACCTTCTCGCTGGGTCCCGACGCCTTCCACGCCCGCATGCAGGCGCGCCGCAAGGACTGGCCGCACGCGATGCTCGCGACGGCCACGCACGACCACAAGCGCGGCGAGGATGTGCGCGGGCGCCTCGCGGCACTGAGCGAAGGGGCCGAGGAATGGGCCGCGCTGCTGCCCGCCTGGCTCGAGGCGGCGCGCCCGCTCGGCCCCGACGTCGCTTCCGGCGACGTCGCGATGCTGCTGCAGATGATCGTGGGCGCCTGGCCGCCCGACCTCGCGGCCGACGACTCCGCGGGCCGCAAGGAATTCGCCGAACGCCTCGCCGGCTGGCAGGAGAAGGCGCTGCGCGAGGCCAAGCTCCGCTCCGACTGGGCCGCCGTCGACGAACCCTACGAGCAGGCAGCCCGCACCCTGCTGATGCGCCTGCTGGCCGAAAACGCGGCGCCCGACCTGTTGCAGGGCCTCGCCTCCTTCGCCGAAGCGATCGCGCCGGCCGGCGCGGTGAACGGGCTGGCGCAGACGCTGCTGCGTCTCACCGTGCCCGGCGTGCCCGACCTCTACCAGGGCTGCGACCTCTGGGACATGAGCCTGGTCGATCCCGACAACCGGCGGCCGGTCGACTTCGCCCGCCGCGCGGCGCCGACGACCGACATGCCCCTGCCCGAGCTGGCGGCGGCCTGGCGGGACGGCCGCATCAAGCAGCACCTGATCCGGCGCGCGCTCCACCTGCGCCGCGCCGCGCCCGATCTCTTCGCGGACGGCGACTACCGGCCGCTCAAGGTGCAGGGCGAAGCGGCCCACAAGATCGTGGCCTTCACCCGCCGCACGGCCGCGCACTGGATGCTGGTGCTGGCGCCGCGGCTGGTCGGCCGCGACCTGGTCGCGGGCGGACGAGGACCAGGTGGTCTGGCCCTGGCGCCGGACGCCTGGAAGGGCAGCGAGCTCGTCTTCGAGGAGCCCCTGCCCACCGTGCCGCTGCACGACTGGCTGGGCGGCGGCATCGTCGAGCTGCTGCACGACCGCCTGAAGGCCGACTTCCTGCTGGGCCCGCTGCCGCTTTGCCTGGTGTCCACCGTTCCGCCAGATACTGTCTGTTGAAAAGCCGGTGTGGCCCGCCTCCGGCCGGCGGTGTAATTCACACGCCACTCGCGGCGGCGTGGAACGCAGACACGCAGCCCGACGCACGGGAGCCGGGGCGGGCCTCTTTTGAGCGGGGGCGAGCCCAAAGCGGATATCCGTAAGCAGGCGGCCAGGACCTCACGGTGCGTAGGTTGCAAACATTGGCCAGCCGGAGTGGCGCCCGGCCCGCGAGTAAACTTCTTCAG
>CAYRBQ010000448.1:0-3916 GCA_964422305.1 uncultured Reyranella sp.
CGGCACGCCTGGATGCCACCATCGCGCGCCAGGGCGGGACGTTCCTCGGCAGCACCAACCGCGGCGATCCCTTCGCCTTTCCCATGCCCGACGGCAGCCGCAAGGACAGGTCCGGCGAGATGGTCGAGGGACTGAAGCAGCTTCGCCTCGACGGGCTGATCGGCGTGGGCGGCGACGGCAGCCTCGCCATCCTGCGCCGCCTGCTCGCGGCGTCGGGCATTCCCTTCATCGGCATCCCCAAGACTATCGACAACGATGTCGGCCACACCGAGCGCGCCATCGGCTACTCGACCGCCGTCGCTATTGCGACCGAGGCGCTGGATCGCCTGCAGCCCACGGGCACCAGCCACGAGCGCACGATGGTTCTCGAGGTGATGGGCCGCGACGCGGGCCACATCGCCATCGCCGCCGCGATCGCCGGTGGCGCCGATGTCGTGCTGATCCCGGAAGTCCGCTGGCGTCTCGATCGCGTGGTCGACCACATCGCCGGCCTGCGCGCGGCGGGCCGCACGTCGGCATTGGTCGTCGTCGCGGAGGCCGCCGGCCACTCCGACGAATCCCCGGATGCCGAAGCCGACGCGCCCGACCACGGCATCGGCGAGTGGCTGGCCAAGCGTCTCGCCAGGGCGACCGGTGCGGAGGCGCGCGCCACGGTGCTGGGTCATGTGCAGCGTGGGGCGATGCCGACCGCCGAGGACCGCCTGCTCGCCACCGCCTTGGGCGTGCGGGCCGTCGACCTGCTGGCCGAGGGCAAGGCCGACCGCATGGTGTCGTGGTGGAACCGCCAGGTGATCGACGTGCCGCTGGAGAAGGTCGTGGGCAAGTCGCGCACCGTCGATCCGCAGGGCGCGCTGGTCCGCACCGCCCGCGCCGTCGGCATCTGCCTCGGCGACGCGGCTTAGACCTTACGGTGCGAGATCGTTGCGCGTGATCCAGAAGACCTCGCGCTCGCCGAGCTCGGTGTCGAGCCACAGGAAGGGCAGGTCGGGATAAGCGGCCTCGAGCGGTCCGGCGCCGCGGCCGATCTCGCAGACCAGCCCGCCGCTGCGCGTAAGGTGGCGCGGTGCCTCCGACAGGATGCGGCGCACCAGGTCGAGCCCGTCGTCGCCGGCCGCCAGCGCGAGCCGTGGCTCGTGGCGGAACTCCCTTGGCAGCTTGGCCATGCCGCCGGCATCGACGTAGGGCGGGTTGCTGATGATCAGGTCGTAGCGCCGGCCCTTCAGCGGCTTGAAGAGATCGCCGCGATGGATCGCGATGCGGTCGCCCAGCCGATGCGTCGCCACGTTGCGGCGCGCCAGCGCCAGCGCGCCGGCCGAGATGTCGACGGCGTCGATGGTGGCGCGCGGGAAGGCCAGCGCGGCCAGGATCGCGAGGCAGCCCGAGCCGGTGCAGAGGTCGAGGATGCGCCGCGGCTTGGCCACGGGCAGCGTGCCGCCCGCCAGCATGTCGCCGATGAACGACCGTGGGATCAGCGCGCGCTTGTCGATCTGGAAGCGCACGCCCTGCATATAGGCCGCGCCCACGAGGTAGGGCGCGGGCATGCGCAGCGCGATGCGGGCATCGATCAGGGTGAGCAGCCGCGCCCGCTCGGCCGGCGTCGGCTCGTAGTCGAGCCACGGGTCGATGTGGTGGATCGGAAGCCGAAGCGCCTCCAGCAGCAGGAAGGCCGCCTCGTCGGTGGCGTTGGTCGTGCCGTGGCCGTAGGCCAGGCGGGCCTCGCGGAAGCGGCGGACCGCGAAACGGAAGAAATCCTCGAGCGTGACGAGAGAGGGTTTGTTGGCGGCCGGCATGCCGGCCTAGATTAGCGGATATGGACCGCCGTGCCCTTCTTTTCACGAGCCTCGCCGCCGCGGTCGCCGCGCCGGTCGCGCACGCGGCGCCAGACATCAAGGTCATCTATATCGGCGGCTGGGACTGCCCGCCCTGCACGACGTGGAAGAACAAGTACAAGGCCGAGTGGCTCGCGTCGCCGGAGTACCATCGCGTCACCTGGATCGAGGTCGACGCACCCAAGCTCAAGGAAGCCTACCAGGAGCGGTATTGGCCGGGTGACCTGAAGCCCATCCTCGCCCAGCTCCCGCGCAAGAGCGGCACGCCGCGCTTCCTGATCGTGCGCGACGGCCGGGTGGTGGCCAACGAGTTCGGCACCGGTAAGTGGGCGAACATCATGACCGATCTCCGGAAGATGCTGGGCTGACCATGGCGGGAGCACTCGACGGGCTGGTCGTTCTCGACCTCACAACGCATCTCTCCGGTCCCTTCTGCGGCATGCAGCTCGCCGACATGGGCGCCAACGTCATCAAGATCGAGAGCCCGCAGGGCGACGCCATGCGCGGCGCGCCGCCCTTCGTCGAGGGCGAGTCGGCGCCCTTCATGCTGTGGAACAGGAACAAGCGCGGCGTGAAGCTCGACCTCAAGAACGCGGACGATCTCGCGGTGTTCTGGGAGCTGGTCGACGGGGCCGACGTGGTGCTGGAGAACTTCCGGCCTGGCGTGATGAAGCGGCTGGGGCTGGGCTGGGAGGCGCTGCACGCGCGCAACAGACGCCTGGTGCTGGGCTCGATCTCGGGCTTCGGCCAGACCGGACCCTATGCCGCCCGCGGCGGCTTCGACCTGATGATCCAGGCGATGTCGGGCCTGATGTCGGTGACGGGGCCGAAGGATGGGCCGCCCTATCGCATCCCGCTCGCCATCTCCGACGTGGGCGCCGGCCTTTACCTCACCATCGGCATCCTGGCGGCGTTGCAGGCGCGGCAGAAGACGGGCGAGGGCCAGTGGGTCGAGACCTCGCTGCTCGAGGCCACGGTGTCGCTGGGCGTCTATGAGGCCGCCAACTACTTCGCCAACGGCTTGAGGCCGGAGAAGCTCGGCCAGGCGCATCGCGGCTCCTCGCCCTACCAGGTGTTCCAGACGAAGGACGGCTGGCTGACGATCGGCGGGGCGCAGCAGAATTTCTTCCGCAGGCTCTGCGCCATGGTCGGCAAGCCCGAGCTGGCCGACGATCCGCGCTTCAAGGCCAACGCCGACCGCGTGAAGAACAACGAGGCGATCGTGGCGCTGCTGCAGGCCGAGATCGCCGAGCGCACGACCGACGACTGGATGGCGGCGCTGGAGGCCGAGGGCATCCCGGCCGGGCCGGTGCTGCACCATGACGAGGTCTTCGCCGACCCGCAGATCCTGGCGCGCGGCATGGTGGCCGAGGTCGAGCATGCCAAGGCCGGCCGACAGAAGACGCTCGGCGTGCCGCTCAAGCTCTCGGCGACGCCGGGCGGCGTGCGCCGTGCCGCGCCGACGCTCGGCCAGCACGACGCGGAGATCCGCGGGAAGAAGCGCTAGACGCCGGCCGATGTCGTGCGTTCCCCAGCCGATCTCGTCGGATGTCGAAGCGTCCGTCCTGGCGCTCAACAATGAGCATGCCGTGGAGCTGTCGTGGCTCGAGGCCGATCGCCTGCACGTCCTGATCGAGCGGGCATTCTACGCACGGCGGGTCGGCGAGCTGTCGGCCTTCCTCCTCGCCTTCGACGAGGGCGCCGACTACGACAGCCCCAACTATCTCTGGTTCCGCGAGCGCTATCCGCGCTTCGTCTACGTCGACCGCATCGTGGTCGACAGCAAGGCGCGCGGGCAGGGGCTGGCGCGGCTTCTCTACGACGATCTTTTCCGGCTGGCCGTAGCGGCGGACCACGAGATCGTCTGCTGCGAGGTGAATTCCGACCCGCCCAACCCCGCGTCCGACGCCTTCCATACGCGGCTGGGCTTCGCCGAGGTCGGCGCCGCCGCCATCCACGGCGGCGCCAAGTCGGTCCGCTACCTCGCTAGGCGCCTGGAAAGGCGCTAGCCGCCACTCCAGCTCCGGCGGCGCTGGTACTTGTCCGGCACCCCGTCGCCGTTCTTGTCGCGGTCGTAGCGGTTGGGG
>CAYRBQ010000449.1:0-3915 GCA_964422305.1 uncultured Reyranella sp.
CGTGGACGGTCGCATCATCTGGGAGAGCAACTCGGCGGTGCGCTATCTCGCGGCCAAGTATGCCGCGGGAACGCTGTGGCCCCACGAGGTCGGGCGGCGCAGCGAGGCCGATCGCTGGATGGACTGGCAGCTCAGCACCATCTCCGAGCCGATGCGCATCGCCTTCTGGGGCCTGATCCGCACGCCGGCCGAGAAGCGCGACATGGCGGCGATCGGCAAGGCCGCCGAGGACGCCGGCAAGCTGTTCGGCCGCCTCGACGGCTGGCTGGCGGGCCGGCGCTACGTCGCCGGCGACCGCTTCACGATGGGCGACATACCGGTCGGCTGCTTCGTTTATCGCTGGTACGCGCTCGACATCAAGCGTCCGGAGCTGAAGAACGTCCGGGCCTGGTACGAGCGCCTCGCGACGCGCCCCGCCTATGCCAGGCACGTCATGGTCAAGCTGACCTGAGGCCGATTTGCAGGTTCAGCAGGTTTCGGCTAAGAAAAGGACCACGATGGCGAAGCCCGGCGGAAATTCCGTCGGGCTTTTTCGTTGCCGTGCGTGTTCGTCGTCGTGCGAGGCTTACTTGCGCTTCGGCAGCTTCGACATCTCCGCCACGATCGCGCGGTCGATCACGGTGAAGAGATAGGCGTCGGGCGCCAGGGTGCAGCCGCCGCGCACGAGATGGGCGAGCTGGGCGCCCAGCTCGTTGTCGGGGATGACGACGCCGCGATAGCGCGAGGCGTGGTCGGCCAGGTAGACGGCCAGCATCTTGCGCGGCTCCGGCGCCATGTCGTGCGCCTGCTTGCAGGTGATGTAAGCGGCCTGGTCGAAGTTGAGCGGGGGCATCTGAGCGCTGGCAGAGGCCGAGACGGCCAGCAGCGTCGCGGCGGCGAGGACGAGCTTGGTCTTCATGGTCGTTCTCCCGCGCTACTTGTTGTTGCCGATGGCGCTGCCGCCGATATAGCCCGCCGCACCGCCGATCAGGCCGGCGCCGACCACGGCACCGAAGCTGCCGCCCGTCGCGAGGCCGATGCCGGTGCCCAGCGCGGCGCCGGCGACGGCGCCTTTCTGGCCGGTCGTCATGTTCTCGCAGCCGCCCAGAAGGCCTGCCGCGACGAGCAGTACAAGAACCTTGGTCTTCATCATGAGTCTCTCCCCTACGAGCACGCCTCGGTCACGGAGGCGTCGTGTCGGCCTTCGTCCAGCCCTTGTCCGGATTGAAGGTCGTCATCAGGCCGGCGCGCTGCGCCGTGTCGGGCCCGAGGTCCTGCTGGAAGACCTCGCCCTTGTAGTCGACGATGAATGTCATCACGCCGGTCACGCCGTAGCGCACCGGCCAGGCGATGGCCGCGAAGCCGCCGATCATGCGGCCGCCGACGATGTAGTCCTGCGCCCCGCCTGGCGCTGCCGGGCCTTGGGCGTAGAGCAGGCGGAAGTAGTAGCCGTAGTGGCCGTCGGGCGCGCGACCGTCGATCTGGGCATGGGCCAGCGCGGGCCCGAGCGGGCTCTGCGTCTCGCCCGGCCTGGTCTCCCAGTAGAGGCCGTCCTTGCGGCCGGGCGTGCTGAGCAGGCGGCGGGCATAGGCCGGCGAGCCGGTCTTCATCGGATCGAGCGCCGCATAGTCGCGCTGGGCGTCGACGATGGCGAGCAGCGCCTGGACGGCGGCCGCCTCGTCGTAGCCGATCTGGCGCAGCCGCATCTCGCGCCAGCCCGCCACGGTGTCGAAGCGCCAGGCCGCGCCCTCCTTGACGATGGGGATGGGCAGCGTCCATCCGGCCTTGCCGACCACGACCGTCGCCTTGTCGCCCGCGACCTTGACCTCGTGCGACTGTTCCCAGGCCGTGAGGTAGTGCTCGCGGCGACGCTGCATCTGCTCGGCCGACGCCGGCACGAACTCGCGCCACTCCGGCCCGAGGACGGCGGCGAGCGCATGCGTGTCGGCACGGCGCACCGCGTCGGTAAAGGCATTGGCCGCCGCTTCCGCGGTCGGGAAGGTCTCGACCTTGGCGGCCTGCTGGGCCGCCGAGCCGAAGGCAAGGCCGGTCGCCAGGGCAAGCGCGAGAACACCGCGCCGGAACATCGAACCGCTCATCGCCGGAATCCTCCGCCGTGGAATCCGCCGCCGCCGCGGTCGCCGCCCCAGCTCCGGTCGCCCCACGACGAGCGGCCGCGATCGTAGTCGCGGTTGGCGCCCTCGCCGCGGTTGACGCCGTCGAACGCGCTGCGGCCCTCGCCGCCGCGATTCTCGAAGCTGCGATTCTCGCCGCCCCGGTTCTCGGCGCCGCTGCCGCGCGCGACGGTACCGCGATCCTCGGGTCGCTGCGTGTAGTTGCCGCGCTGGCTGAGCTCGTTGTTGAAGCGCTGGCGGTCGGCGGAGTTGATGGTGCTGCGCTGGCCGTAGCGCTCGCGCTCGGCCGGCGTGCGGTAGGGCACGCCGCCGCGATGCGCCGGATCGAAGTTCCAGCGGCCGTCGCCGTACTTGTTGCGGTCGAAATTGTTGGCGCTGATGTTGGTCGCCTTGTTGACGTTGACGGTGGTGTAGCTGTTGCCCCAGCCGTTGCCGCTCCAGCCCCAGTGCCAGCCGCCGAACATCGCCGCACCCGCCGCGACGCCGAGCCCGAACATCATGCCGGTCATCAGCGCGGCCCCGTAGTTGGGCGGCGGCGGATAGTAGGGCGGCGGGTAGGAGGGATAGGGCCACGGGCCGTAGGCCCAGGCCGGGTTGTAGTACGGCACGTAGACCACTTCCGGATTGGCCGGCTCGATGACGATGGCGCTGGCGCCGTTGGCGGCCTGCGTCGTCACCTTCTGCTGCTGCGTCGTCTTCAGGTTGCCGGCCGCCTCGGCCTTGGCGCGCAGGCGCTGGATGGAGGCCGCGACCTCCTTCTGCTGGCCGATCATCGCGTCGCCGATCTTCTGGGTCCAGTCGAGCTGGTTGCTCATCATCTGCAGCGTCTGCGGGAACGCCGTCAGCGACTTCACGCTCACGTCCCAGTCCTTGGACTTCACCGCCTGGACGGCGGCGTCGCCCTTGAGGTTGGGATTGGCCTGCGACCAGCGCGCCGCCTCGACGATCTCGAGCGGATAGGTCGCGCCCATCAGCACCTGCGAGAGCAGCGCATCCGGATAGAGCGCGATCGGCGCCAGCATCTGGTCGAGCTGGGCGTCGGTGAACGGCTTGTTGGAGTCCTGGGCTCGCACGGCATGGAAGGGAGCGATGGCCAGCAGGGCCGAAGACAAGGCCAGAAGTTTTCGCCGTTCCATTGTCGCTCGTTCCCCGAAAGTCACACCAGGACGATGGCGCACAGTAGCGGCGAAGGCGGCTCGGCGTCCAGCACGGCAAGCCGTCAGACGAGTCGATAGACCTGCTCGGGCTCGTCCCGGCCCTTCACATGCCGCAATTCGGGTGTGGGCAACGTCCCCAGCGCCTCGGGATGCTTCATCGCCGCGATTGTGTCGCCGCTCACCAGGACGATGACGTCCTCGCCCTCGCGCATGAACTCCTTGCCGAGCTGCTCGAAGCGCTGCGCCACGTTCACCGTGTCGCCGACGACGGTGTAGTTGACCCGGCCGGGCGCGCCGATATTGCCGACCACCACCGGACCGGAATGCAGGCCGATGCGCAGGCGGACCGGCGCCTTGCCCGCAGCCGCACGTTGCACGTTATCCTCGCGGATGACGCGCGCCATCTCCAGCGCGGCATGGACCGCATGGTCGGCATGGTCGTCCATCTTGGAGAGGCCGCCCCACACCGCCATGACGCAGTCGCCGATATACTTGTCGATGACCCCGTCGTCGGCCTCGATGCAGGCGCCGAGCAGGGCGAAATGATGGTTGAGCATATCGGCCGTCTCCTGCTCGGGAAGGTCTTCGGCCTGCGGCGTGAAGCCCACGATGTCGGTGAACATGACGGTGACGTTGCGCCGGCG
>CAYRBQ010000450.1:0-3911 GCA_964422305.1 uncultured Reyranella sp.
GAGAAGGCCGACGTGCTGGTCGAGAATTTCCGGCCGGGCGTGCTCAAGAAGTACGGGCTCGACTATCCGAGCCTCGGCAAGAAGTACCCGAAGCTGATCTATCTCTCGATCTCGGCCTACGGCCAGACCGGCCCCTTGTCCGACCGGCCGGGCTACGATCCCGTGCTGCAGGCCGAGTCGGGCATGATGAGCGTCAACGGCGAGGCCGACGGCGAGGGGCTGCGCCATGCCATCGCCATCGTCGACACGATGACGGCGATCCACTCGGTGGCCGCGATCAACGCCGCCCTGTTCGCGCGCACCTCGACCGGCAAGGGCCAGCAGATCGATCTCGCTCTCTACGACACCGCGCTCGTCTCGCTCGGCAACATGGGCGCCTACTACCTGATCGGCGGCGAGCAGCCGCGGCGCGCCGGGAACGGCCACTTCGCGTCGGCGCCCAACAGCTCGTTCGAGACCTCGAACGGCAAGATCTACATGGCCGTGGCCAACCAGAAGCTGTTCGGCGACACCTGCAGGGCGCTGGGCCATCCCGAATGGATCACCGATCCGCGTTTCGATACGGTGGCCAACCGGGTCGCCAACAAGCCCGAGCTGACGCGGCTGATGGAAGAGGTGCTCAGGACCGACACCAAGGAGAACTGGGCGCAGAAGCTCAGGCACCTGCCGGCCGGTCCGATCCGCACCATGAAGGAGGCGCTCGACGAGCCCGAGGTGAAGCGGCGCGGCATGCTCAAGACCTACAGGCACACGCGCGTGGGCGAGGTGCCGCTGATCGGCTCGAACTACCACTTCTCCGACACGCCGGTCGACGATACCCGCCCGCCGCCGTCACTGGGCGAGCACACGGACCAGGTGCTCGGGGACGTCGCGGGCTATGACCCCGCCGGGATCGCAAGCCTGCGGGAAAAGAAGATCATCGGCTGAAGACTAGCGCCGAAAGATCAGCGATCGAGCCAGAGCTTCAGGATCTCGTTGGTCTCGTCGGGCTTCTCCATCGTGATGAGATGCCCGCACTGCTCGATGACGACGAGGGCCGCCGCCGGGATGGCCTTGGCCATCTCCTCCGACAGGAACAGCGGCGTCGCCGCGTCGTCGCGGCCGCACACCACGATGGTCGGGCACTTGATGCGCGGCAGATCGGGGCGGCGGTCGGTGCGGATTGCGGCGAGCTCCTCCTGCCGCCGGTAGATGTCGACGCCGATCTCGTTGCACATCGCCATCACCTCGTCGACCAGTCCCTTGTCGGGCAGGCGATAGGCCGGGATGAAGCGCGAAAGCTGCAAGCCGAGGACCAGCTCGAAGTGGCCTTCGGTGGCCAGCCGAATGCGGGCGCGGCGGATCGCGCGTTCGGTCTCGTTCTGGCTGCGCATGCCGGTGTCGAGCAGCGCCAGCTTGGTCACACGGTCTGCGGCGAACTGCATGATCTCGACCGCCAGCATGCCGCCGAGCGATAGTCCGGCCATGGCGAATTTGCCCGGCGGCATCTGCTCGACGATCCAGCGCGCTGCGCTCTCCCAGGTGTCCCAGACCGCGAGCGGCGCCTTGCGCCAGTCGGGCACGACGATCTCGGCGCGGTCCTGCAGGGCCGCGGCCTGGGCGGCGTAGAGCCGCGGCGAGCACAGCAGACCGGGGATCAGCAGCAGGGGTGTCTTGGCCATTCTTTCCTCCGGCCACGAACGTAGCGCAGCCATCGGGCCTGCGGTACCAATTGACGGCCATGGCCGCCGCTTCCGTCCGCGACATCCGCCTCGACCTGTTCCGCGGTCTCGCGCTCTGGTTCATCTTCCTCGACCACATCCCGACCAACATCGTGAGCTGGCTGACCGTGCGGAACTACGGCTTCAGCGACGCCACGGAAATCTTCGTCTTCATCTCGGGCTACACCGCGGTGATCGCCTACAGCCGCATGATGCAGCGCGAAGGCTGGCCGCGGGCCGCCTCGCGCATCTATCGGCGCGTCTGGCAGCTCTACGTCGCGCACATCCTGCTGTTCGTCGCCTTCTCGGCGCAGATCGCCTACGTCTCGATCGCGCGCGACATGCCCTCGCTGATCGAGGAGATGGAGCTTCTGGGTCTCGGCGAGAATCCCTACCGCGCGATCCTCGAGGCGGCGCTGCTGAAGTTCCGGCCGGTCAATCTCGACGTGCTGCCGCTCTACATCGTGCTGCTGGCGGCGTTTCCCTTCGTCCTGCCTGTTGTGGTTCGCTGGCCGTTCTGGGTGATCGCGGTGTCGTTGGCGCTCTATGCCGCGACCTCTCGCTTCAACTGGAACATGTCGGCCTACCCCGAGGGCAAGGTCTGGTACTTCAACCCGATGGCCTGGCAGGTCGTGTTCCATGTCGGCGCGGCCTGCGCGGTGCTGGGCGACCGGCTCGCCTGGCTCGACCGGTTCCGCTGGCCGCTCACGGTCCTGGCCGTGGCGTTCCTGCTCTTCTCGGCCTTCATCGCGCTGTCCTGGCATTACAACCCCCTGGAGCGTCTGGTACCGCACTGGGTCTCCCGGCAGATCTACCCGATCGACAAGACCAATATCGATATCCTGAGATTCCTGCATTTCCTGGCGCTCGCCTGGATCGTCCGGCTGCTGGTGCCGATCGACGCCCCGGCGCTGAAATGGCGCATATGGCAGCCACTTCGCAGGTGCGGCGAAGCTTCCCTGCTTATATTCTGCATCGGCACCTTCCTGGCGCTGAGCGGGCAGGTCGTGGTCAGTCACTATGAAGATTCGATCTTGTCGCAGATTGTTGTGAGCGTCGCGGGCATCGCGATCATGTGCGCCGCCGCCTACATCGCCGCCTGGTTCAAGGACGGTGGGCCGCCTGCACCTGCGGCGGTGTCGCGGCCTGCGAGGGCTGCCGCATGAGGCACGGGCTGGCGGCTCTCCTGATCGGCGTTGCGCTTTGCCTGCCGCAGCTCGTGCAGGCCCAGTCGATGACGCTCTGCCGCGCCAAGCCCGAGATGCTCGAGCTTGGCGCGCCACTGCCGGTCGCGCGCAAGGCGATGGCGGAACAGAAGCGCCTGCGGATCCTGGCGCTCGGCTCCTCGTCGACCGCGGGCTACGGGGTCTCTAATCCGGCGTTCGCCTATCCCGTGCAGCTCCGCATCGGACTGGAGAAGGCGCTGCCCGGCATCGACATCGACGTCTTCAATCGCGGCATCGGCGGCCAGGACGTCGAGGAGATGGCCGCACGCATGCGCAGCGAGATGGAGTCCAACCCGCCGTCGCTGGTGCTCTGGCAAACCGGCACCAACGCCGCGATCCGGCAGATGCCGCTCGACAAGTTCGAGCGCCGCCTGCGTGAGGGCATCGCGCTCGGCAAGTCGCTGGGCTCGGACTTCATCCTGATGAATCTCCAGTACGTGCCCGCGGTCGTGGCCGTGCCCGACAAGGAAGCCTACGAAAAGATCATGGCCAACGCGGCCAAGGAGTATTCCGCCGGTCTGTTCCGCCGCTATGACATCATGCGCGGCTGGTACGATGACGGCATGCCCTACGCGCAGTTCGTCCAGCTCGACGGGCTGCATCTCAACGATTTCGGCCAGAAGTGCATCGGCAGGCTGCTGACCCGCTCGATCGTGAGTGCGCTGACTGGTCCCTGAAAGAGGAGACCCCATGCCCCGCCGCTTCGTCGACCTGTCGATCTACCTCGAGAACGACGTGATCTCCGATCCCGCGCCGTTCGGGCCGAAGATCCAGTATCACCGGCACGAGGACACCGCGGGCCAGATCGCGGGCTTCTTCCCCGGGCTCAAGAAGGAGGACCTGCCCGACGGCGCCGGCTGGGCGGTCGAGAACGTCAACCTGTCGACCCACAACGGCACGCACCTCGACGCGCCGTATCACTTCCATCCGACGATGAACAAGGGCGAGCGCGCCATCACCATCGACGAGGTGCCGCTCGAGTGGT
>CAYRBQ010000451.1:0-3890 GCA_964422305.1 uncultured Reyranella sp.
AGATGGCGGTCGTCACCTTCGGCGGCGCCTATGCGGTGCTGGCCTATGTCGCCCAGCAGGCGGTCGACAATTACGGCTGGGTCACCGCCGGCGAGATGCTCGACGGGCTCGGCATGGCGGAGTCCACGCCCGGCCCGCTGATCATGGTGACACAGTTCGTGGGCTTCCTTGCCGCCTTCCGCGAGCCGGGCGCGATGCATCCGCTGCTCGCCGGCACGCTGGGCGGGCTCCTCACCACCTGGGTGACCTTCACGCCCTGCTTCCTCTGGATCTTCTTCGGCGCGCCCTTCGTCGAGGCGCTGCGATCCAACAAGGCGCTGTCGGGCGCGCTCGCCGCCATCACCGCCGCCGTCGTCGGCGTGATCCTGAACCTCGCGGTCTGGTTCGGCCTGCAGGTCCTGTTCGCCGAGCTGAAACCGGTCTCCTTCCTCGGCGCCACGATGGACGTGCCGGTGCCGGGCTCGGCCAACGTCGCCGCCGTCGTGCTGGCCGCCGCCTGCGCCGTCGCGATCTTCCGCTTCAGGTTCGGGATGATCTCGGTCCTGCTGGCGAGCTCGATCGCGGGGATCGTCTATGCCTTGATGCTGCCCGCCTGAGCCGGAGGCCAGATCTTCAGGGCGCCGGCGAGGTCGGCTGGCGGCGGCGGTGCGAGCCAGCGCACGGCGAGGCCCTTGGCGAGAAGGTCGAGCCGCCGCACGGGGCCGAAACTGGAGGCGGCCGGCCAGCGTCCGTAGGTCTTGAGCAGTCCCTTCTCCCGGTCGGCCAGGGGAGTCTTGAACCGGTCGGACAGCACCTTCTCCAGCTCGCCGCGCGCCATCAGCGCCAGCAGGACGCGGCGTCGCATGATCTGCTGGATGCGCTGCTCCTGGAGGAACGTCCGGATGTTGGGCTTGTAGGTGAAGTGCTCGGACTCCGGCCGCCAGAAGCCGTTCGGCGATTCGACGAAGTAGATCGGATCGTCGAGTCGCAAGCAGCGCACCCACTCCTGGATGCCGGCGTCGGTCACATCGGCGCAGGTGAGGTCGGACCGGCAGCCGCGCCGCCAGAAGATGGCGCTGTTGGAGAGCGGCAGCCGCCACAGCAGCGCGATCCTGTAGTCGTCCGCCGTCCAGACCCCGTCGGTGAAGCAGTCGATCGTGACCCAGATGTCGTGAACGGGCGATAGCTGGTCGGCGTCCGGCGGCGTGATCTCGACCCATTGGTTGTTGACCACGATGCCCACGTCGTGGCTGCCGAGCAGCCGGAGATTGTCCTCGATGAAGGACGGCAGGATCAGATTGTCGTCCTCCAGGGCATAGAAGAAGTCGCCGCCGGCGAGCGGCTCGCGGGAGAAGGCGAGCGAGATGTTCGGGCCGGCGCCGAGGCGTACGGGATTGGGCCGGTGAAGGATGCGCGGATCGCCAAGCGCCGCCACGACATCGCGCGTGCGGGCGGCGTCGCCGTCGTCGAGGATAACGGCCCGCCAATTGCGATGGCTCTGCTTCTGGAGGGAGAGCAGGGCGCGGCGCAGCAGATCCGGCCGGTTATAGGCCGGGATGCGGATTTCGACGAGCGGACCGTCCGTCATGTCCGCTCTTTAGGTCAACGTCGGCAGGAAGTCAGCGGCAGATGGAAGGTGAGGGGGAGCGACGTCCGTTTTCAGCGCCGAAGGGCGCGAACTGATCGCATCCGCTGGTTCGGCTGTGAGGCCCGGGCCCGCGCTGCAACCCCGGCCTGGGACCGCGCGTTGCGAATGACCTGAAAACGCCAAAGCTGCGCCTCAATCAGGCGGCAAGGTCCCAATGGCGTCCGCTCGATCACAGGGAGACCAGGAAATGTCGAACGTCTGCGTGAGACTGGTGCTCGTGGCGGCCATCGGCATGACCGGGGCGGCTTGCCAGGGCGACAGCTACGGTGCCCCCCGCGGATATCAAGCCGGCTATCAGCCGGCACCGGTGGCTTACGGCAATCCGTACTACTCCGGCAGCGGCTATTACGCGCCCGCACCTGCCGGCTACGGCTACGCGCAGCCGGCGCCGGGCTACTACTACGGCAACCAGCCGGTGCGCCCCGGCTACACCACCGTGACGGTCACGAACCGCGGCCAGAACGGCTACCGCGACGACGTGGTCCAGCAGCAGGTGGTCTGCGGAAGCCAGTATTACGACGGTTATCGCCAGCGCATCGCGCGCTGCTGATTGCGGGTCTGCGCGGGGCGTGGAGGTTCACGAGTGGCCGGTGTAGGTTGCCGCCATGACCGACACATCCAGTTCCGACACGCTTCCCGACCGGCTTTCCACCAACCCCAAGAGCCCGCACTACGACGAGGCGCTGCTCCAGCGCGGCGTCGGCATCAGGTTCGACGGCCAGGAGAAGACCAACGTCGAGGAATACTGCGTCAGCGAGGGCTGGATCCGCGTCGCCGTCGGCAAGACGCTCGACCGCAAGGGCAATCCCCTCACCATCAAGCTGACCGGCAAGGTCGAACCCTACTTCGAGAAGAAGAGCTAGGCGCCGCGCCGTGCACAGCCACACGCTGAACGACTGGCGCCACGAGCACGTCTTCCTCGGCGCCGCGCACGAGCGCAACGAGCGGCGCACCTGGGCGGTCGTGGCGCTCACCGCCGGCATGACGGCGGTCGAGATCGCGGGCGGCCTGGTGTTCGGCTCGATGGCGCTGCTGGCCGACGGCTGGCACATGTCGACCCATGCCGGGGCGTTGGCCATCGCGGCCTTCGCCTATCGCTATGCCCGCCGCCACGCGCGCGACCCGCGCTTCGCCTTCGGCACCGGCAAGCTGGGTGACCTCGCGGGCTTCGCCAGCGCCGTCGTTCTGGCGATGGTGGCACTGATGATCGGCTGGGAATCCGCGCTGCGTCTCCTCCAGCCCGTGCCCATTCATTATGCCGAGGCGACGTCCATCGCGGTGGCCGGTCTTGCGGTCAACCTGCTCAGTGCCTGGCTGCTGGGTGGCGATCATCATCATGACCACCACCACGACGATGCGGACCACCACGACCACAATATCCGCGCCGCCTTCTGGCATGTCGTGGCCGATGCCTTCACCTCGGTCCTGGCGATCGCAGGCCTGCTCGCGGCCTGGATCTACGGCTGGACCTGGCTCGATCCCGTGGTCGGCGTGCTGGGCGCCTTCGTGATCGCGCACTGGTCGTGGCGGCTCATCCGCGACTCCGGGGCGGTGCTGCTCGACGCGGCGCCCAATGCCGCGCTCGTCTCGGCGATCGCCGAGCGGCTGGAGCAGGGCCACGACCGCATCGCCGATCTTCACGTCTGGCGCCTCGGTCCCGGCCATCACGGCGCCATCGTCTCCCTGGTTGCGGACGAGCCGCAGCCGGTCGATGTCTACAAGGCACGGCTTTCCGACATCGCGGAGTTGTCCCATGTCACGGTCGAGGTCCATCGGTGCACCGGCGCCCATTGAGCGAGTCTCGCGCCGGCTCGTGCTCGTCGCGCCGTTCGTCGCGGCGGCATTTCCAGCGCGGGCGCAACAGGTGAAGGTCCGCCTCGGCACGGCGACGCCGGGCGGGGGCTTTCCGGTCTATGGCGCGGCCTTCGTCGAGGGCGTGCGCAAGGCCGATCCCGGCCTCGAGATCGAGGCGATCAACACCAAAGGCTCGACCGAGAACGTGCCGATGCTGGAAGCCGGCACGCTCGACATCGCGCTGGTGCAGGGCGAGGTGGTACACGAATCGCTGCAGGGCATCGGCCGCGCGCCCGCCGATCTCAAGGTGCTGACGGCGATGTATCCCACCGCCGGCATGTTCGTGGTGAAGGCCGACTCGCCCTACCGAACGATCGCCGACCTCAAGGGCAAGCCGATCGCCTGGGGCGCGCAGGGCTCGGGCCTGGTGATCCTCGGCCGCTACGCCATGGACGGGCTCGGCCTCGAT
>CAYRBQ010000452.1:0-3876 GCA_964422305.1 uncultured Reyranella sp.
CTTCACGTAGGCCAGGAATTCGGCGTAGGTCTTGGCCGGCACCTTGGTCGGGTTGATCGAGATGACCTGCGGCACCAGCGCGATCATGGTGATCGGCTCGAAGTTCTTCTCGAGGTCGTAGTCGAGGTTCTTGTAGATCGACGGCGCGATCGTGTGGTGGATGGCGCCGACGAAGAAAACCGAACCGTCGGGCTTGGCCTTGGCCGCGAGCGAGGCACCGACCGTGCCGCCCGCACCGCCCTTGTTGTCGATGATGATCTGGCAACCGAGCTGCTCGCCGACCTGCGCCGCGAGCGGCCGCGCGAATACGTCGGTTCCGCCGCCGGCCGGGAACGGGTTGATCCAGGTGATGGTCTGCGGCGGCCAGCCCTGCTGCGCGCGGGCCCCGGAAAGCATGGTGGCGGGCGTTGCCAGCGACGCGGCGAGGCCGAGCTTGAGAGCGTCGCGGCGCGAGGTCTTGAACGAACTCATGTGTCTTTATCCTCCCGGAAGGGTCTTCACGTCTTGTTATCCATCGAAGCGAGCACGGCCTGCTGCTTGGCACGCAGGTGCCGTATCAGGAGATCACGTAGCGCAGCGCCGTCGCGCGCGGCAAGGGCTGCGATCATGGAACGGTGTTCCGCGACCGCCTTGTCCCATTTGGCCTGGTTGAGGTTGGAGCGGAAACGCAGCGCATGCAGGCGCGCATTCAGGGCGCGGTAGGTGTTGGCGAGGACGGGATTGGCCGCGATCGCGTTGAGCCGGTCGTGGATCTTGCGATTGACGCGATAGTAGGCCGGCAGGTCGCGCGCCCCGTGCGCCGCCTCCATATCCGCCTGGAGCACGCGCAAACTCTCGACCTCGTCGTCGGTGATCCTTGCGGCGGCGAGTTCGCCCGCCAGCCCCTCCAGCGCCGCCATCACCTCGAAGGCATCGCGCACGTCGTCGCGCGACATCGCCACGACCTGGGCGCCGCGATTGGGAAGCTGAACCAGCAGGCCTTCGGCCGCGAGCATGCGGAAGGCCTCGCGCAACGGCGTGCGGGACACGCCCAGCCGCTCGCTGAGCTCGCGCTCGTTGAGCTTGGTGCCCGGCGCCAGCTCGCCCTCGATGATGAGGGTGCGCAGCCGCTCGGCTGCCGCTTCGGGCAGCGTCGAACGGGCGATCATCAAAGGCGAGCCATCCATCTGGACTCAGTCTGGCATATTGTATACAAAATTCAAGAGAGCATCCGAAAGGGCCAAACCATGCGGCTGAACTCGCATCCGAGCGGACGACATTTTCTGCAGATTCCCGGGCCGACCAATGTCCCCGACCGTGTCCTGCGGGCAATGGATCACCCGACGATCGATCACCGCGGGCCGGAATTCAACGCGCTGGCCAAGAAGGTCCTGCGCTCGGTCAGGCAGGTCTTCCAGACCAAGCAGCCGGTCGTGATCTATCCCGCCTCCGGCACCGGCGCCTGGGAAGCGGCACTGGTGAACACCCTGTCGCCCGGCGACCTCGTGCTGATGTGGGAGACCGGGCACTTCGCCTCGCTGTGGAAGAAGATGGCCGACAAGCTCGGCATCAAGTCGGAGTTCATGGGCGGCGACTGGACGAAGCCCGCCGATCCGGCAGCCATCGAAAAGCGTCTCAAGGAGGACAAGGACCACGCCATCAAGGCGGTGTGCATCGTGCACAACGAGACCTCGACCGGCGTCGTCACCGACGTGGGCGCCGTGCGCCGCGCCATCGACGCGGCCAAGCACCCTGCCCTGCTGCTGGTCGACACCATCTCCTCGCTGGGCTCGATCGATTATCGTCACGATGCCTGGGGCGTCGACGTGACGGTCGCGGGCTCGCAGAAGGGCCTGATGCTGCCGCCCGGCCTCTCCTTCAACGCGATCAGCGAGAAGGCAATCGCCGCCTCCAAGACCTCGAAGATGACCAAGGCCTTCTGGGGCTGGGACGAGATGATCGCCGCCAACGCCAACGGCTGGTTCCCCTACACGCCCGCCACCAACCTGCTCTACGGCCTCGACGAGGCCTGCGACATGCTGCTCGAGGAAGGGCTCGACGCCGTCTTCGCGCGCCACACGCGCCATGCCGAGGCGACGCGCGCCGCGGTCAACGGCTGGGGCCTCCAGATCCTGTGCAGCGATCCCAAGGCCTACTCAGGGTCGCTGACGGCGATCGTCATGCCGGAGGGCCACGACGCCGACGCCTTCCGCAAGGTGGCGCTGGAGAACTTCAACCTGTCGCTCGGCCAGGGCCTCACCAAGGTCGCGGGCAAGGTCTTCCGCATCGGCCACCTCGGCGACTTCAACGACCTGATGCTGATGGGCACGCTCGCCGGTGTCGAGATGGCACTGGGGCTGGCCAAGGTGCCGCACAAGGCGGGCGGCGCGCAGGCGGCGATGACCTATCTCCGCGACACCGCGCCGGGCTCGAGGTCCCTTTGAAGCGCATGCACTGCCAGCACCTGCTCGCGGCAACGTGAGTTGCAGGTTCCGCAGGTTCTGGTATGAATTTCCTATAGGCTGGCGCTTCCCGCGCCGGCCTTTTTTGTTGGTCCAAACGATGGGCAAGGCCCGTCCGCGCACGCCGCGGATCATGCGCAATCGAGCGCCAGGGTGAAGCCGCTGCCGGTCCTGACCGGTGGGCAATGACGGACACACAGACGACCTCATCCTGAGGAGGCCCGAAGGGCCATCTCGAAGGATGGGCAATGAATAGAGTGCTTTGATCCCACCCTTCGAGACGCCATGCTTCGCGTGGATCCTCAGGGTGAGGCGTTGGTTTGATCTGGTCTCATCATGGGCACAGGTCAGGGCACAACACGCGCTACGTCGTGGTGTGCCCCGTGAGCGGGCGAAAGGCCCGTCGTCATTGGCTTCCCGGCGTGCGGGAAGCCGAAATCGACCGAACGAACTTGTACCGGAACTAGGGCAGCGAGAGCGGACCCGGATCGCCCCCGACGGGCCTGCGCAGGCAGGCGACGTGGTGGCCCTCGGCGACCTCGACGAGCGGCGGTGACGTCACCCTGCACTCGGCGATCGCGTAGGGGCAGCGCGTGTGGAAGTGGCAACCGGGCGGCGGCTTGGCCGGGCTCGGCACGTCGCCCTGCACGATGCGCTTCCTCTGCCGCCGGCGCTTCGGATCGGGCGCGGTCGCGGCCGACAGCAGCGCCTCGGTGTAGGGATGGAGCTGGCGCGCGAAGAGCGTGCGCTTGTCGGTGAGTTCGACGATGCGGCCGAGATACATCACGGCGATGCGATGGCTGATGTGCCGCATGACCGCGAGATCGTGGCTGATGAAGAGGTAGGCGAGCCCGTACTCCTCCTGCAGGTCGATCAGCAGGTTGAGCACCTGCGCCTGCACGGAGACGTCGAGCGCCGACACCGGTTCGTCGGCCACGATCACGTCGGGATTGACCGACAGCGCCTTGGCGATGCCCAGCCGCTGGCGCTGGCCGCCCGAGAATTCGTGGGCGTACTTGCGCATCGCCTCGGGCCGCAGGCCCACGCGCTGGAAGAGCTGGGCGACCCGCTCGTCGCGCGCCGCGCCCTTGGCGATGCCGAAGTTCTCCAGCGGCTCGCCCACGATGGTGCCCGAGGGCAGGCGCGGGTTCATCGAGGAGTACGGATCCTGGAAGATCGTCTGGATCCGCCGGCGATGCGCCCACATCGCGCCCGGCTTCAGATGGGTGATGTCCTCGCCGCCGAGCGCAATGCGGCCGGCGGTGGGCTCGATCAGCTTCAGCACGACCTTGCCGATCGTCGACTTGCCGCACCCCGACTCGCCCACCAGGCCGAGCGTCTCGCCGCGTCGGATCGAGAAGGACACGCCGTCGACGGCCCGCACCGCACCGACCTGGCGTTGCAGCAGACCGCCATGGATCGGGAAGTGCTTCAC
>CAYRBQ010000453.1:0-3869 GCA_964422305.1 uncultured Reyranella sp.
TCTCCAGGCCGAAATGGTCGGCGTCGAGCACACGGCGGGCCTCGGCGATGTCGATCGGCTTGGTCTCGGGCAGCGCCCAGGGCAGCTCGACCAGCGTGTCGAGGTAGGTCCGGATCATGCCGTGCTCGGCCGAGGCCTCCGGCGTGCGCTGCAGGCGGCGCAGCTCCTTGCGTGCAGCCGTTTCCGCCTCGGGCGGCATCTTCGCCTCGGTGATCGCCTTGTCGAGGTCGGCGATCGCCTGCTTGCCCGAATCGTCCTCGCCCAGCTCGCGCTGGATCGCGGCCATCTGCTCACGCAGCACGATCTCGCGCTGGCGCGCATCGAGCGAACTCTTGGTGCGCTGGCCGATCTCGCTCGAGATGCGCAGCACCTCGAGCCGCTTGGTCAGGAGGGACGTTACCTTGTCGAGGCGCGGCACGAGGTCGACCGCGTCCAGCACCTCCTGCTTCTCGGCGGGCTTGGAGTCGAGATACGAGGCGGCGAGGTCGGCCAGCGTGCCGGCCGCCGTCGTGTTCTCGACGGTCTGGCGCAGCTCCTGCGGCACCTGCGGCAGCAGGTCGAGGACCTCCCGGACCTGCCCCTGCAGCACGAGGAAGCGCGCCTCGACTTCCGGCCCGCTGGCGGTCGGCTCGGTTAGATGGAGCCCGCGCGCCAGCATGAACGGGTAGCCGTCCACGAAGTCGGTGACGCGGAACCGCTGAACGCCCTGGCAGACGATGTGATGTTTGCCGTCGGGCGTCGTCACATAGCGCAGGATGTTGGCGATGGTGCCGGTCTGATGGAGGTCGGTCGGAGCCAGCTCCTCCCTGGTCGGCTCGCGCTGCAGCAGCAGCACGATCTGACGCTGCTCGCGCACCGCCTGCTGGATGGCGGCGATCGAGGAGGGCCGGCCGACGGACAGCGGGAACACCATCTCCGGGAACAGCACGAGGTCCCGCACCGGCACGACGATCATCGCGTCGGCGGGCAGGGGCATGGTTGCCGCCTTGGGCGTCGTTGCATTGTCTGGAGGGCTCATGGCTGCCTCCGCAAGTTGGCCTTGGCGAGCGTCACGGCGAGGCAGCCGTGCACCGTGAAGCGGCGCACCTCGCCGTAGCGGCCGGGGGGCAGCTCGATGCGGCGCTCGAAACGGCCCTGCGGCAGTTCCAGACGATGGATGACGGCGGTGCGCAGTTCCTCGGGCACCGAGCGCTCGCCGGAGATCACCAGGGTGCCGTTCTCGATCACGGCCTCGACCTGCTCGACGTCGACGCCGGGCAGGGCGGCGAGAATCAGCACCTCGCGCTCGGTCTCGAGCACGTCGACCGGCGGCTCCCAGCTCGGCCCGCGCTGCGCGGCGCGCTGCGGGCGGAACACCTGGCGATGCATCCGCTCGGCCTGCGCCAGCATCTGCAGCGCCTCCGACCACATCCAGTCCCTGGGATCGCCTCTGCTCATGGCGCCAATGTGGGAATTACGGCCGGCCGAAACAACTACTTCGACGAGCCTACCTTTGACGACCAGGGACCAGGGCGAGCCAGAGCGAGATCACGGTCGAGGCGATGGCGATGGCCTGGAGGGCGGACAGCGGCTCCTGCAGGATCACGATCCCGCTCACGATCGCCACGATCGGGATGGCGATGGAGGAGAGTGCGGCGACCTGCGCGGGCAGGAGCTTCACCAGTGCGAACCAGGTCGCGGTGCCCAGCGCCATCGGGATCAGACCGGTATAGAGCGTGGCGATCAGCGCCTTGGTCGAGGGCCAGTGCGTCGGCAGGCCGTCGATGATGAAGGCCCCCAGGGCGATCGGCGGGAAGGTCAGCACGACCTGCCAGAAGGTGAGGCTCAGTCCCATACCGGGCCACGTCGTGCGCTTCACGATGAAGGTGCCGACCGCCCAGCAGAAGCCCGCAAACAGGCCCCAGAACAGTCCGGCCGGCGCGCTGGCGTAGCTCTGGAAGTTCGGGATCATCAGTGCCGCGACCGCGGCCGCGCCGATCAGGATCGCAGCCAGCAGGCGGCCGGTCAGCTTCTGGCCGAACGCGGCGAAGCCGATCACCGCCACCCAGAGCGGCATCGTGTAGGCCAGCACCGAGGCATGGCCCGAGGGGATGTAGAGCACGGCGAGCGAGGTCGCGATGTTCCACACGCCGATGTTCATCGCCGAGGCCGCCATCAGCGGCAGCCACTTGCCCTTCGGCACGGCGAAGCTCTCGCGGCGCGCCAGCAGGATCAGGGTGAGCATGAAGATCGCCGCCGCCAGCACGATCGTGCGGAACGTCCACACCGGCAGCTCGTCGAGGGCGATGCGGAACAGCGGCCAGTTGGTGCCCCATACGAGCGTCAGCAGGCCGAGCAGCGCCAGCACCTTGGGCGATACGCGTGACATGACGGGTGGCTTCTATCAGGCCTGGTGTTCGTCGGGTGCCTGCAGGTAGCAGCCCTCGATGCGCCAGCTTCCGTCGGGCTGCTGCGCCATCGGGTAGAAGGCGGTGACCGGCCGGCCGTCGGGCCCGATCACATGCACCTTCTGGGTCACCATGCCGTGCAGGGTGACGATCTCGCGGAACTCGAACACGCGCGGCCGATACACCGGCTGGTAGCCCTGCCGCACCATGTCCATGAACACGTCGGAATTGCCGAACATGCCGCGGATGGCGGGCGAGGCGAAGCCGAAGGCCGTCTCGCCGTCGTCGCGGCGGAACGCCTCGACCTGGCGCTGGATCACGTCGCGGATGGCGTCCTGGTCGGACGACGAGACCTGTGCCGTCGCGGGCAGCGCGAGGGCGAGCATCAGTCCGAGGAAAGCGATGAGGCGAAGGGCCATGGGCGTCACCTTACGCCCGGGGCGACACCCTATTGAAGGGGAACCTGCCGCCGGTTGGTGACGGTGACCCGCTGCGTGCCGGGGTTGCCGAGGCGGCCGAGGTTCACGCCGTAGGAGAGGGCGGCGAGGTTGGTGCGCTCGCGGGCGAGGAAGCCGTTCTCGCGGCTGATCTGGGCGTTGAGGTCGCCGATCAACCGGTCGATCTGCTGCATCGAGCGCGTGGTCTCGCTCTCGATCGAGCGCAGGTTGCGGTGGTCCTCGTCGACGGCGCCGCCGACCGAATAGGTGGCGCGCACGTTCTCGAGCAGGTAGCCCGCGACCGAGGCCTGGGTCGTCACCTGGCTGGCCAGCGAGTTCAGCGTGCCGACACCCAGGGTCACCTCGTCGAGCTTGGCCTGGGCGGCGTTCCAGTCGTTGACGAGATTGGGGTTGCCGGGCGTCGTGCCGGCCTGCAGGCGCGAGGTGATGCCGTTGGTCAGGCTCGAATAGGCCGAGGCGTCGGCCGAAAGCTTGCTGCGCGTCTGGGCGAGTTGGTTCTGCTGGGCGGCGATGGCGCTGTTCAGCGCGGCCTGGTCGGCGCGAAGCTGCTGGATACGCTGACGAACCGTCTGCGTGCCCGTCTGGGTGATGGCCGGATTTGCGTTGGGAGCAGACTGGCTTTCGCCGCCTCCGAAAGCTCCCCCCTGGCATCCGCTCAAAACGATCATCGCCAAGAGAAGCGCGGATCGTTGGACTCTTAGCGCCATCATTGGCCTCGAAACTGCCCTGGCATCATCAATTGGGCGCTCCGATCCGGCGCCCCCGATACCAGGCTGTGCCGAGCCGGGGCACCAGCCCCCAAATCCAGATGCCTGTCATGCTACTTGAAAGCAAGCAAAACAAACAAGCGGCGATTTCCCTGTCACCAGAACGACTTGGCACCGGTTGTGCAGCATTCTGTGGGGCGTTGCCGCGGGCCCGCGCGGCTGCTTGCAACAGGGGGGCAGTTTCATTAGGGTGCGCGCCTTCTTGCCGGGCCCTTCCTCGAAGCACCCGGCTGCGTGCGCCCGTAGCTCAACTGGAT
>CAYRBQ010000454.1:0-3868 GCA_964422305.1 uncultured Reyranella sp.
CGGCCGCGGCCGCCGCTGCTCTCCTACGCCGGGGCGACCTATACGACGCAGTTCGATGCCGGCCTCCACGCCTCGCTGCTCAGGGCCGGCGCGGCGAGCGGCACGACGCTCTTCTCCGTCCTGTTCACCGCGCTGCAGGCCGTGCTCGGCCGCCTCGCGGGCGCGTCCGACGTCGTGATGGGCGTGCCGGTCGCGGGCCAGTCGGTCGACGACCAGCCCGACCTGGTCGGCCACTGCGTGCAGATGCTGCCGTTCCGCGCGCCGATGGACTGGCAGGCGCCGTTCGACCGCCATGTCGAGGCGGTGGCGCAGCGGCTGCTCGACGGCTTCGACCATGCGCGCACTACCTACGGCACGCTGGTGCGCGCGCTGCCGGTGCAGCGGGTCGCCAACCGACTGCCGCTGACCGAGATCCAGTTCAACCTGGAGAAGGTCGCCGACGCGCTCGACTTCGGCGGACCCAGGGTCACGGTCACGCCCAACGGCAAGGCGGCGGTCAACTTCGACCTGTTCGTGAACATCAACGAGTCGGCGGCCGGGCTCAGGATCGACTGCGACTACAACAGCGACCTCTACGACGAGGCGACGGTCACGCGCTGGATGGCGCACTACCGCCGCCTGCTCGAGGGCGTCGTCGCGGCCCCCGCCACGACCATGGCCGCGCTGCCGCTGCTGACGCCTGCGCAGGAACGTTTCGTCCTCGACGAGGTGAACGGCAGCGCGACCGCCTACCCGCGCGAGAGCTGCCTGCACGAGCTGTTCGCCGAGCAGGTGGCGAAGACGCCGGATGCCGTCGCCGTCGTCGACGCCAAGGGCTCGCTGACCTACGCCCAGCTCGACCGGCAGTCGACGCGGCTCGCGCAGGAGATGCTGGGCGTCAGCCAGAAACGCCACGGCAGGATCGCCATCGCGGTAGACCGCTCGCGCCTGCTGCCGATCGCGCTGCTGGCGGCGATGAAGTCGGGCCATGCCTACGTGCCGCTCGATGCCGGCCAGCCGGTCGAGCGGCTGAAGCAGATCGCGCTCGCCGCCCAGATCGACGGCCTGGTCTGCCAGGACGACAGGATCGCCGGGATCGCGCCCTATGCCTTCGCGCTGCGCGCCGACCGTCTGGATCTCGACGAGGTGCTGCAGCGCCATGCGCTGCCCAAGGTGACGGCCGACGCCACCGCCTATGTCCTGTTCACCTCCGGCTCGACCGGCACGCCCAAGGGTGTCGAGGTCGGCCATCGCGCGCTCACCAACCTGATCACCGACGTGGTCCGGCGGCTCGGGCTGACGTCGAGCGACGTCACGATCGGCTCCAGCGCCATCACCTTCGACGTGGCCGCCACCGAGATCTACGCGCCGCTGGCGAGCGGCGGCCGGCTGGTGCTGAGCGAGGCCGACGAGGTCCGGACCGTCGTCGAGCTGATCGTGCTCGCGAGGAAGTCGGGCGCGACGCTGATGCAGGCGACGCCGACCCTGTGGCGCATGCTGCTCGACGCGGGCTTCGCCTCGTGGCCCGGCCTGCGCATGATCACCGTCGGCGAGGCGATCTCGCGCACCACCGTCGACCGGCTGATCGCAGGCGGCGGGCGGCTGTGGAACCTCTACGGGCCGACCGAGACCACGATCTACTCCTCGGGCCGCGAGATGCTGGCGGGCGAGACCGAGGTCACGATCGGCCGGCCGCTTTCAAACCAGCAGCTCTACGTGCTCGACGACCGCGACCAGCCGGCACCGCCGGGCACGGTCGGCAACCTGTTCATCGGCGGCGACGGGCTCGCCAGGGGATATTTCGACCGCAGCGACCTCACGGCAGCCGCCTTCCGGGAGATCGCGCTCGCCGGCCGCGCGCCGCAGCGGCTCTATCGCACCGGCGACCTCGCCCGCCTGCTGCCGTCGGGCGAGTTCGAGCTGCACGGCCGCGTCGACCATCAGGTGAAGCTGCGCGGCTTCCGGATCGAACTCGAGGAGATCGAGGCGGTGCTGCGCCTGGCGCCGGGCGTGCGCGACGCCGCCGTGCTGCTGCGCGCCGACATCGGCCCCGATCCGCTGCTGGTCGGCTATGTCGCGGGCGATGCGCGCGCGACCGAGCTCTCGACCTTCCTCGCCGACCGGCTGCCGGCCTACATGGTGCCGTCGCGCTGGGTGACACTCGATGCGCTGCCGCTCACGCCGAACGGCAAGACCGACCGCAAGGCGCTGCCCTCGCCCGCTCCGGCCGCCGCCGCACCGGCCGGCAGCACGCCGCGCACGCCGCTGGAGGGCCGGATCGCCGCGGTGTGGGCGGCCGTCATCGGCCTGCCCGCGGTCGGCGTGCACGATCCGCTGTTCGCCCTGGGCGCGGACTCGCTGCAGGTCTTCCGCATCGCCGCCCAGCTCGACCAGGAGGGCATCGCGGTCAGCGCACGCGACCTGATGAAGAACCCGACGGTCGCGACATTGGCCGGAATTCTGGAAGGAAGGCCGGCGGCGGCCCGCGATGCGCCCGTACGACGCGGCCCCTCGCTTGGCGACTTCCGGCACGGCGCGCGGCGGCGTACCCTCAACTCGTGAGCATCGGGGAATACGACGACAGGCTGCCGGCGGCGGCGGACGCGCAGGCATTCGCCTGCACGCTATTGCAGGAGCGCTTCTTCGCCCAGCAGCGCAGCCGCGGCCCGCAGGGGCTGAACATCGCCATGCGCTGGCTGGTGACCGGCACGCTGTCGCATGCCGCGGCGGAAGGCGCGCTGCAGGCGCTGGTGCAGCGGCACGAGATCCTGCGCAGCTCTTTCCGCGAGATCGACGGCCGGCTGGCGCAGGAGGTGCATCCGTCGTGCCCGGTCAAGGTGAACGCCATCGACCTGACGGCGCTGCCGGCGGAGGAGCGCGAGGCGCGGGCCGAGGAGATCGCCCGCGCCGAGGCGGTGGCGCCGATCGATCCCGCGGCCGCGCCGCTCCTGCGCGCGAGCCTGCTCCGGCTGGCGCCCGACCGCGGCGTCCTGCTGCTCACCCTGCATTCGCTGGTCTGCGACGGCTGGTCGACCGGGCTGATCGTGCGCGAGCTGCTCGCCGCCGCCGAGGCGATCGACGCCGGCCGTACGCCCGACGCAGCGGAGCCGGAGCTGCAGTTCGCCGACTATGCGGCTTGGCAGAACGAGCTGCTGGCGAGCGGCGAGCTCGACGAGGCGCGCGCCTACTGGATGCGCCAGTTGCGCGGCGCGGCACCCACCGAGGTGCCGGCCGACCATGCGCTTCCGGCCGGCACGCGGCCCGGCGAACGGAGCCATATCTCCTCGCTGCTGCTGCCACGCGAGCTGAGCGACGCCGTCGACGGCTTCGCGCGGAAGCACGACGCCACGCTGTTCGGCATGGCGGTCGCCGCGCTGGGCCTGATGCTGCATCGCGTGACAGGGAGCGCCGAGATCGTGTTCGGCTCGCAGGTCGCCAACCGCGAGGAGCCGGAGGCCGCCGAGCTGGTCGGCCCGACCGTGAACTCGATCACCCTCTGCCTACCGGTCGAGGCGACCGCCACCCTGCACGGCTTCGTGGGGTTGGCGAACGAGCGCGTGCAGGAGGCGCTGCGCCACCAGCGGCTGCCGTTCGAGATCGCCGAGGGATTCGCCACCCGCCGCGACGGACGGCCGCTGCATGCCGTCAACCTGGTGCTGCACCGCTCCTATTCGGGCACCAGCGAGACCGAGCGCGACGGCACCGGCCGCTTCGGCCTCCTCTCCCTGCCCTCCTTCTCGTCGGGCACGCAGTGGCCGCTCAACTTCTACATGATCGGCCGCGACGAGGGCTGGCGCCTGTCCTGCGAGGCCGATGCCGGCCTCTACGAGCCGGCCACCGTCGAGGCGCTGCTGGCGGCCTGGCGGCTTTGCCTCGAGACGCTCGCGAC
>CAYRBQ010000455.1:0-3862 GCA_964422305.1 uncultured Reyranella sp.
TCCGTGCCGATGCCGACCGTGATGCCGGCATTCATGTACCGGCCGATCGAGTTCATCACCATGCCGCGTCGCGCAAAGACGGTGGGGCAGTGCGCCACCGATGCGCCCGAATCGCGCAGGCGCTCGAAATCGTTGGCGTGCGGATAGTGGATCTGCGGATGGTCGTTCAGGAAGATGCCGTGGCCGATGATGAGGTCGGGCCCCAGCACGCCGATCGAGTCGAGCCATTCGATGGGCGTCTTGCCGTGGCGATGGACCATCTCGTGGAACTCGACGACGGCCTGGCAGGCATGGGTCTGCATCGGCAGACCGCGCCGCTTGGCCTCCTGCAGGGCCTCCTTGAAGAAGCCCTCGCGGCAGGTGTCGATCTGCGCCGGACCGACCATGCCCGTGATGCGGCCACTCGGGTGCCTGGCGGCCTCGTCGAGCGTCTTCATCGACATCTCGAAGGCCTTTTCGCCCGCCTTCTCGTCCCAGGCGTACTCGACCGTGTAGCCGTTCTTGGTGAACCACACGCCCTGCCGCATCATGGGGCAGACGACGGCGCGGATGCCGGTCGAGGCGAGATCCTCGACCCAGCCGTCGCGCGCCATCGAGAGGTCGGAGATCGTCGTGACGCCGCTCTTCAGCAGCTCCGACACCGCGACCTTGGAGGAGGGGCCGGCATCCTCGGGATTGAGCCCGAACACCGTCAGGTATTCGTAGAGCGAGCTCTGGCCCAGCTTGTCCGAGCCGTACTCCTCGGTGAGGCCCTTGTTGGCGGGCTCCGAGAAGGGATGGGAGTGGACGTTGACCAGGCCGGGGATCGCCATGAACCCCTTGCCCTCGACGGTCGCGTCGACCGGGCCCGTGTAGCCCGGGCCAACATGGACGATCTCGTTGCCCTTGAACACGAGATCGGTGTCTTCGAGATAGACGTGCCGCCCTTCGGCCTCGTCCCACGCAACGACGTGGTCGAGGCCGGCGATCTTGGTCGTCTTCATGGACGTTTCACTCCGCTTGCTTGCTCGCTTGCCTACTTGAACGCGATGCCCAGGCCCTTGTAGAGGCCGCAGCCGTAGTTGCCGTGCGCCTTGATGGGCTTTAGCTTCGGACCCGCCACGACGAACAGCGGCTCGTGATAGAGCGGGATCCAGACCGCGGCGTCGTGCACCTTCTGCTGGACGGCGGCGTAGGCGGCGGCCCGCGTCGCCGCGTCGGTGGCGGTCGAGCCCTTGTCGAGCAGCTCGTCCGTCTCCTTGTCCTTCCAGTTCATGCGGTTCGGCGTCGGCGTGTTGGCCGAACGGAAGTAGAGGTTCAGCGCGTCGCCGGCGCTGACATAGGGGAAGCTCATGCCGAAAGCGTCGAACTCCTGCGTGGCGAGCTTGCCCCACGCCACGGTCGAGTCGAAAAGCTGGATCTGCAGATCGATGCCGACCTTGCGCAGGTCGCCCTGGACCGCCTCGGCGATCTCCTTGAACTGGCCGGAGATGCCGTAGACCAACGGCGCCAGCTTCTTGCCGTCCTTGTAGCGGAAGCCGTCGGCGCCCTTCTTCCAGCCGGCCTCGTCGAGCAGCCGCTCGGCCTCCTTGACGTTCTCGCCGTAGATCGCGCGGTCGAGCTTGGGGTTGAAGTCCATCACGTTGGGGCTGAGCATCGTCGTGGCCGACTCGGCGAGACCGAAGGTGACGGCATCCGCGATCGCCTTCTGGTCGACGGCGAGGTTCATCGCGCGCCGCACCCGCACGTCGCTCATCAGCTCCTTGTCGACCTTGAAGCCGATGAAGTAGGTCCAGAAGAAGTTCTCGGCCTTGGTGACCGAGAGGTTCTTGTTGGCCTGCAGCTCCTTGATCGACCAGTAGGGCACGTACTGACTCGCGTCGGCCTGCCCGGCCTGCAGTGCCGTCACGCGCGTGTTCTCCTCGGGCACGACCTTCCAGACCACCCGATCGACCTGCGCCTCGGTGGCGTCGTAGAAGGACGGACCCCACTTGTAGCCCTTGTGCTTGGTGAGCACGGTCTGGTCGCGCGGTGTCCAGCTCTCGAAGCAGAAGGGGCCGGTGGCGTCGATGCCCTTGATGCCGAAATCGGCGCCGAGCTGCTTCACCTGGTCGATGTTGAGCACGGTGTGGAAATACTGCGTCATCTGGTAGAGCAGCTCGGAGAACGGCTTCTTGAGCTTGTACTCGACCGTGTAGTCGTCCGGGGCCGACACTTTGTCGACGTCGCCCATGCGCCATTTCACCAGGCCCTTGGTCTCGGGATCGAGCCAGCGCTCGTAGGTGGCGACCACGTCCTTGGCCGTCATCTTCTTGCCGCTGCAGAAGGTGACGTCGTCGCGCAGCTTGAAGGTGTAGGTGAGGCCGTCCGGCGAGACCGTCCAGCTCTTGGCGAGTCCCGGCCGAAGGGTCTTCATGTCGTAGTCGAGGTTCACCATCGTATCGCCGATCATGTACATGACCTCGGCACCCGAACGGGCCGTCGACTTGTGCGGATCGTAGCGATCGGTGTCGATCTCGCGCACGATCGTCACGCTTCTCTGCGCCATCGCGGGCGCTGCCGCGCCGACGACTGCCAATGCGGCGAAGGCCGCCCACATCATCCTGCTCATGCCCACACCTCCTTGTTGCCCCAACCTACTGCCTCAACTTGGGATCCATGGCGTCGCGCAAGGCATCGCCCAGGACATTGAACGCGAGAACCACGAGGAAGATCGCCGCACACGGAAGCGTCGAGACGTGCGGGGCGATCGAAAGGAACTTGCGGCCGTCGGCCGCCATGCTGCCGAGCTCGGCGGTCGGCGGCTGGGCACCGAGGCCCAGGAAGGAAAGCGCCGCGCCGAGCAGGATCGCCTGGCCGAGCTGCAACGTCATGTAGATCAGGATGGTCGGCCAGCAGTTGAGCGCGAGGTAGCGTCGGATGAGGGCCGCGTCGCCGAGACCGACGGCGCGGCCGGCTTCCATGTATTCCTGCTGCATGATCGATTGTGCGGCACCGCGGGCGATGCGGGCGATCGAGGGGATCGCGGCGACACTGAGTGCAATGACTAGCGAGACCAGGCCGGTGCCCAGCACGGCAGCGATAGCGAGGCCGAACAGGATCGAGGGGAAGGAGAGAAGGACGTCGACGAGCCGCATCAGCGGCTGGTCGAGACGCTTGAAGTAGGCGGCGCTCAAGCCGATCAGGGCGCCCAGCCCTCCGCCCACGGCGACGGCGATCACGCCGATCCCCAGGGTGGCGCGCAGGCCGAACAGGATGCGGCTCAGCATGTCGCGGCCCTGGTTGTGGGCGCCCAGCAGATAGGCAGGACAGCGCTCGCCGCCGATCGGGCAGAGCCGCAGTCGCATGTTGTTGGCGTAGGGGTCGAACGGCGCGATCCACGGCGCGAGGACCGCGGCGGCGACGATCAGGAAGAGAAAGATCGCGGCGGCTGCTGCGGCCGGGTCACGCATGATCCGCCGCCACACTGCGTTCTTGCGGCGGATGGCGGCGATGGCGCGCTGATCGGCGTCGCTCGGGAGCGAGAGGGTGGCGTCGGTCATCCGCGCGCTATCCTCGGATCGAGGTAGGCGTAGAGAACGTCGACCGCGAGGTTGATGACCATGAAGCCGACCGCGAGGATAAGGATCGCGCCCTGCGCCAGCGGGAAGTCGCTCGCGGTGATCGCTCCGACGGCCATGCGGCCGACCCCCGGCCAGGCGAACATCGTCTCGGTGACGATCGAGCCGCCCAGCAGGAAGCCGATCTGCAGGCCGACCAGCGTCACCACCGGGATCATGGCGTTGCGCAGCGCGTGCTTGATGGTGACCCGCCAATCGGAAGCGCCTTTGGCGCGCGCGGTGCGCACATAGTCGGCGCCCAGCGTCTCGAGCAATGACGTCCG
>CAYRBQ010000456.1:0-3852 GCA_964422305.1 uncultured Reyranella sp.
GACCTTGAGCGTCATCGTGTCGGCCTGGTTCACCCAGTCGATCACCAGGCGCAGGCGGCCGAGGCCGGGATGCTTCTTGGCGATCTCGGCGACCTGCTCGGGATCGACGAACATGCCGCGCACCTTGGTGCGCTGGTCGGCGCGACCCATCCAGCCCTTGATGCGCATGTTGGTACGCCCGCACGGGCTCGTGCCCGCCAGCACCGCCGACATGTCGCCGGTGCCGAAGCGGATCAGCGGATAGGCGCGGCTGAACGAGGTCACCACGACCTCGCCGACATCGCCCTCGGGCACCGGATCGCCCGTGCCGGGCCGCACGATCTCCACGATCACGCCCTCGTCGACGATCATTCCTTCCAGCGCCTCGGACTCGTAGGCGATGGTGCCGAGATCGGCGGTGCCGTAGCTCTGCAGGCAGCTCATGCCTTTGCTCTGGAACATCTGGCGCAGCGACGGCGGCAGCGCCTCGGCGCCCACGAAAGCGTGCTTCAGCGAGGAGATGTCCTTGCCCGTCTCGGCCGCCTTCTCGATCAGGATCTTGAGGAACGAGGGCGTGCCGACATAGCCCTTCGGCCTGATGGCGGCGATGGCGTCGAGCTGCAGCTCGGTGTTGCCGACGCCGCCCGGCACCACGGCGCAGCCGAGCGCCCGGGCCGCCGACTCCATCATCATGCCCGCGGGCGTGAGGTGATAGGCGAAGGTGTTGTAGACCACGTCGCCCGGCCGGAAGCCTGCGGCGTACATCGCCCGCGCGCCGCGAAAGTAATCCGGCTCGTCGGTGTCGATCTCGAAGATCGGGCCCGGCGACATGAAGACGTGGCGCACCTTGCTCATCGGCACGGCGATCAGGCCGCCCATCGGCGGGTCCTTCTTCTGGACCTCGCCCAGCACCGACTTGCGCAGCACCGGCAGCTTGGCGAGCGCGGCGCGCGAGGTGACCGAGGCCGGGTCGACGTCCTTCAGCCAGGTCGCGAAGAACGGCGCGTTGGCCTTGGCGTGCGCGACCTGCTGCGGCAGCGCCTGCATCAGCGCCTTCTCGCGCTCCTCGGGGGTGCGCGTCTCCAGGGTGTCGTAATGCTTCGCCATCGTGTTTCCTCGGGGCTTTTGCCGACGGTAGAGCCCCCTCCCCGCGCTTGCAACGCCGGACCCCGCGCCTATTATCAGAGTTCGAATACAGGGAGCCCCTCGATGTCCGGACCGCGCGTCACCTACGAATCCTTCGCCAGGTTGGCACCCGTCGCGCAGCAGTCGCTGATCGCCATGGGCAGGCAGGCCGACGAGTCGGGGATCGACAAGGAGATCGTCGAGCTGGTGAAGCTCCGGGTGTCGCAGATCAACAACTGCGCCTTCTGCCTGCAGATCCACCTCAACGTCTCGCGCAAGCTCGGGATCGCGCAGGAGAAGCTCGACCTGGTCGCGACCTGGGAGGAGGCCGGCCTCTTCTCGGAGAAGGAATGCGCGGCGCTGGCCTGGGCCGAGCGGCTCGCCCGCCTCGCCGGCCACAGCATACCCGACGAAGCCTACGCCGCGGTGCGGCAGCATTTCAGCGAGGAGGAGGTCGTGTTCCTCTCGGTGTCGATCGCGACCATCAACGCCTGGAACCGGCTGGGCGCCGCCTTCCGCTTCGCGCCGCCGATCCTCAGGCGAGTCGGGGCCGCGGCGTAGGCCCGGCAATGAGTCGGCGCAGCGGCACCTCGACGCGACGGTAGACGATCAGCGACACGACAAGCACCATGGCGACATAGGCGGACACGCTCAGCCAGGCCGGCAGGCCGAGGCTCTTCAGGCCGACCCACCAGAAGATCAAGGGCACGTGCAGGATGTAGATCGCGTAGCTCGCCTCGCCGAGCAGCACGGGCGTGGGACGAGCGAGCAGCGGGACGACGCTCGTGGCGCCGGCGCCACCGAAGATCACCAGCCCGAACATGACGACCAGCACCATGTCGCTGCGCACCCACCACGGCAGCGCGTCGCCGAAGCCGAAGGCGATCACGAGCGCCGCGGTGCCGGCGCCGAGCATCGCCCCATGGACCGCGGCCGGCCAGGAGGGGCCGAAGGCGAAGAGCCGGCCCAGCACCATGCCGAAGATGAACTGGGGCAGCAGCAGGAGCGGGAAATAGGCCTGGAACTGCAGGTCGGGCCGGCCTGCCAGGGTGCCCGGCCATGACAGGAACTCGGCCCGGCACGCCGTGGCCGCGATCACCAGCCCGTAGGCGACGACGAGCGCCATCGGCCGCGACAGCCGCGCCATCGCCGGCGCCAGGACCGGGAAGAGCGCATAGAACAGGCATTCGACCGAGACCGACCATGCCGGAAGATTCCACACGAGCTTGGCGGACGGGTACCACGCCTGCAGCAGGAGGAACTCCAGCAGAAGGTCCAGCCCGAACGATTCGTTGGGCATTCGCAGCACGAGGGAGACGAGCGCCGGCAGCGCGATCAGCAGGGCGAGATAGTAGGCCGGCGCGATGCGCGCGAACCTCATTCGCCAGAAGGTCGTGGCCGGCACGTCGCAACCGTCGCGCTCGCCCGGGCCGGCATGGACATAGGTCAGGATGAAGCCCGAGAGGACGAAGAAGAACGTCACGGCGGCGTAGCCGCCCGAGATCAGCCCCTCGAGAAAGGTCCGCGGGCCGGTCCAGCCAGGCGTCGCGATGGCGATGTGGAAGGCGACGACCTCGGCGGCGGCGAAAAAGCGAAGGGTCGTCAGGATCGGAAGAGGCGGGCGCCGTGGCAGTGTCACCGATCCATACGATCATCGCAGGCGGTGTGTAGGCAAGTGGATTTGGCGTCCCTACCTCGCTGGTAATTGCCGGGATTGCAGACGGATCTGAAGGTAGCGGCATGTGGAACGCGGTCCTGCTGCCCTTCTCCCTCGCTGTGGTCGGCGTCATCCATCTGCTGCCCGTGGCGCCAGTCTTCGTGCCGGCAACCCTGCAGCGGCTCTATGGCATCGGCCCCGGCGACACGACGCTGTTGGTGCTGCTGCGCCATCGCGCACTGCTGCTGGCGCTGGTCGGCATCCTCTGCCTCTCGGCCGTCTGGTGGCCGCCGATGCGGCCGGCGGCGCTGCTGGCGGCGGCGATCAACATCTTCGGGTTCTTCGCCTTCTACGGGCTCTACGGCAGCCCGGCCGGGGCGCTGCGCATCATCGCCATCGGCGATCTGATCGCGCTGCCCTTCCTCGCCTATGCCGCATGGGCGACGCTGCTGCGCTGATCAGAGCCAGCGCTTTCTCCTTCTGTAGTGCTTGACGTCGCGGAACGAGCGCCGTCCCTCGCCGCCGATGCCGAGATAGAACTCCTTCACGTCCTCGTTTTCGCGCAAGGAGGCGGCATCGCCATCGAGCACGACCCGGCCGTTCTCGAGGATATAGCCATAGTGGGCGAAGCGCAGCGCGACGTTGGTGTTCTGCTCGGCCAGCAGGATGGAAACCTTCTCCTTCTCGTTGAGGCTCTTCACGATGTCGAAGATCTCCTCGACGAGCTGCGGCGCCAGCCCCATCGAGGGCTCGTCGAGCAGGATGGTGGAAGGCCTGCTCATCAGCGCGCGGCCGATCGCCGTCATCTGCTGCTCGCCGCCCGACGTGTAGCCAGCCTGGCTGGAGCGGCGTTCCTTGAGCCGCGGGAAATAGTGGTAGACCTTCTCGAGGTCGTCGGCGACCTGGCGCCGCTTGCTGCCGTGGATGAAGGCGCCGGTCAGCAGGTTCTCCTCGACCGTGAGGTGGCCGAAGCAGTGCCGGCCCTCCATCACCTGGATGACGCCGCGGCGCACCAGGTCGTTGGGCGTGAGCCCGTCGACCCGCTCGCCGCGGCAATGGATGTGGCCCTTGGTGACCTCGCCGCGCTCGGT
>CAYRBQ010000457.1:0-3851 GCA_964422305.1 uncultured Reyranella sp.
AGGTCGGCTGGAAGTGCGTGCTGCCATGGTCGATCGGCTCGCGCACCAGCGCCTCGACGACGGCCGTCAGGCGATGGATCGCATTGTCCAGCCGCTCGGGGTAGCCGACATGGCCCTGCACACCGCGCACCGTGAAGTCGACCGTCATGCTGCCGCGTCGGCCGATCTTCATCATGTCGCCGAACTTCTTCGAGCTGGTCGGCTCGCCCACGATGCAGGCGTCGATCTTCTCGCCGCGGTCGGCGAGCTTCTTCAGCATCTTGACCGTGCCATTGACGGCCGGCCCCTCCTCGTCGCCGGTGATCAGCAGGCTGATCGAACCGCCGAAGGTGGTGCCGCGTCGCGCGGTGAAGCGCGCCGCGGCCTCCGTGAAGGCCGCGATCGCACCCTTCATGTCGGCGGCGCCGCGCCCGAACAGGTAGCCCGCCGACAGTTCGGCCGAGAACGGACCGATCGTCCACGACGAGAGATCGCCCACCGGGACCACATCGGAATGGCCTGCGAAGCAGAAGTGGCGGCCGTTGCCGTGCTTGTCCTCGCCGATGCGCGCATAGAGGTTCGCCACGTCGTCGGTGCCGGCCTGGGTGAAATCCATGCGCTCGCAGCGGAATCCGATCGGCGTCAGGATGCGTTCGAGGAGCTGGAGCGCGCCCGCCTCGCGCGGCGTCACGCTTTCGCAGCGCACGAGCGAGCGCGTCAGTTCGATGACATCGGTGGCGGCGGGAACGTGCGTGTCGGGCATGGCCGGACACTACCTCCCGTCCCCCGCAAAGAGAAGGGCGCCGGCTGCTGTAGGCCGGCGCCCAGTCGATGCGAGAGGAAGATAGTCTTGCTTGTTTTGAGCTGACCTCAGGCCACCAGGCGGTCCGCCTCCTGCAGGTTGACCGACACGAGCTGGCTGACGCCCTGCTCGGCCATGGTCACGCCGTAGAGGCGGTCCATGCGCGCCATGGTGACGCGATGGTGGGTGATGATGAGGAAGCGCGTGTCGGTGCGGCCGGCGATGTCGTTCACCAGGCCGCAGAAGCGCTCCACGTTGAGGTCGTCCAGCGGCGCGTCCACCTCGTCCAGCACGCAGATCGGCGCCGGGTTCGTCATGAACACCGCGAACAGCAGCGAGAGCGCGGTCAGGGCCTGTTCGCCGCCCGAGAGCAGCGACATGACCTGCAGCTTCTTGCCCGGCGGGCTGGCGTGGATCTCGAGGCCGGCTTCGAGCGGGTCCTCCGACTCGGTGAGCCGGAGCTCGGCCTTGCCGCCGCCGAACAGCTTGGTGAAGAGCTGCTGGAAGTGGCCGCTCACCTGCTCGAAGGCGGCGAGGAAGCGCTCGCGGCCCTCGCGGTTCAGGCTCTGGATGCCCTGGCGCAGGCGGCCGATGGCGGCGATCAGGTCGTCGCGCTCGGTCGTCATGCCGGTGATCTGCTGCTCGAGCTCGTTGGCCTCTTCCTCGGCGCGCAGGTTCACCGCGCCCATCGTCTCGCGCTCGTGCACCAAGCGTTCGAGCTTGTGCTCGGCCTTCTCGAGCTCCGGCAGCTCCTCGATCGACTGGACCTCGGCCAGCGCCAGCACACCATCGGGCTCGCAGCGCAGCCGCTCGACGATGCGCTCGACCACAGCCTCGCGATCCTTGGTGGCCTGCTCCATCAGGCCCTCGCGGCGCACGCGGCTCTCGCGCGCCTGGCCCATCTCCGTCTCGGCCTGCTTCAGCGCCTTGTCGGCCTCGCCGAGGCGGGTCTCGCCGATCGCGAGGCGGTCGGCCGCCTCCTGGCGGTTGGCCTCGGCCTTGGCGATCTCCTCGCCGAGCGCGAGCCGCTTGGCATCGATCTCGCCGGGCTTGGCCGCCAGCTCGGCGATCGCCGCCTGGGTCTGCTCGCGCCGGGCATCGAGCTCGACGATCTGGACGTCGGCATCGCCCAGCCGCTTGGCCCAGCCCTCGCGGTCCAGCGCGATCTGCGCCAGCCGCTCGACGCGCATGGCCGACTCGCGGGCCAGGCGCTCGCAGTTTCCTTCGGCCTCGACCAGCGCGGCGCGCAGCTCGGCGATGCGGGCGCGCAGCGCTCCCGCCGCGACCCGGTCGGCCTGCGTGTCGGAGATCGAGGAGAGCCGCGCCTCGCGGAAGGTGCGGCGCATCTCGGCGTCGGCGATGTCGCCCGCGACCTCGGTCACGGTGGTCTCGATACCGGCCAGTCGCGTGCGAAGCTGGTCGGTGCGGCGCGCCACCTCGACGTGGCGGTCGCGGGCCTGCGTCGCCAGCCGCTCGGCGGTGGCGACGGCCGACTGCGCGGCACGCTCGGCAGCCCGGGTCGCCTCGCCGGCATCCTGCGTCTTGCGGCGCGCGGCCTCGGCCACGCTGCGCTCGTGCGTGCGGGCCTGATCGACACAGGTCTTCTCCGCATCGCGGGCCGCCGCGAGCCAGGTCTTCTCGGCATCGACGCGGGCCTGCTCGATGGCCTGCTCGGCGACGACGCCCTCGATCTGATGGCGGATCTCGGCCAGGCGGTTGCGCTGGCTGAGGCGCACGGCGGCCGGCGACGGCGCGCCGGCCCGCATCGTGTAGCCGTCCCAGCGCCACACCGCGCCCTCGGCGGTGACGAGCTGCTGGCCGGGTTTCAGGCCGGGCTGCAGCGCCGCGCCGGTCGCATCGTCGGCAACGACGCCGATGAAGGCGAGGCGACGGGCGAGCTCCGGAAGCGCCTGCACATGCACGGAGAGCGGCGTCGCACCTTCCGGCAGCGCCGGCGTGTCGGCCAGCGGCTCGAGCGGCAGCCAGTGCGTCGGCGCGCCACGGTCGGACGATGCCTCGAGCTCGTCGCCGAACGCCGCGCCCAGCGCCTTCTCGAAGCCCGGCTCGACGTTCAACGCGTCGAGCAGCGGCGGCCAGAGCGAATCGGCCGCCGACTTCAGCGCCGCGGCGACGCCCGCCTCCTCGGCGCGCAGCTTGGTCAGCCGCGCGTTGGTCTTCTGCAAGGTCTCTACGGCCGCGGCATGGCTCGCTTCCGCGGCTTGCCGCTCGGCAGCACGGGCCCGCTCCATGTCGAGGCGCTCGGCCTCGGCCTTGGCAACCGCAATGCGCGCGGCATCCGATTCGTAGCGCTCGGCCTCGCGGGCGGCCTCGATCGCTTCCTGGCCGGTACGGCGCGCCTCGTCGAGCGCGGCGCGGGCGGCCTCGAGCTCGGCCTCGACCTCCGGCAGCGCCGGCAGGCTCGCGAGGTCGCTCTGGACCTGCTGCTGCTGGGCGGCCACCTCGTCGCGACGAACGCTCAGGCGGCGCAGGCGATCCTGCAGCTCGGCGATCTCGCGGGTCACGCTCTGGTGCAGCGCCTCGTCGTCGGCGATCTGGCGGTTGAGGCGATCGTGCTCGGCTTCGGCCGCGGTGGTCTCGGTGTGCGCGGCATCGCGCGCCTGCTGGGCGGCGGCGGCACGATCCTCCTCACCGACCCGCTCCTCCTCGAGCCGGCCGCGCTGGCCGTCGAGATCGCCGATCGCGGTCTCGGCATCGCCCTTGCGGCCCTGCTCGCGGGCGAGGTCCTGCTCGGTCTGTGCCAGCCGCGTCTCGGCCTCCTGCTGGGCGGCCGCGACGCGCTCGGCTTCGGCCGTCAGCGCATCGTGCGCCACGCGCAGACGCTGCAGGGCGGCCGCCGCCGCCGCCTCGTCGTTGCGCAGCGGCGGCAGCGCCGTCGCGGCCTCGGCCTGCGCCGTGGTGGCGAGACCGACCAGACGCGTCAGGTCGGCGACCTGCGCCTCGGCTTCCTTCAGGCGCTCGCCGGCATCTGCCAGCTCACGCTCGGCATTGGCGAGCTTCAGCGCCAGGACCGCCGCCTCGGCGCGGCGGATATGGTCGGAGAGGTTGCGAT
>CAYRBQ010000458.1:0-3832 GCA_964422305.1 uncultured Reyranella sp.
GGCCGCGTGACGCAGAAGCCGGACGAGGCCAACCATCTGATGACGGGCCTCGACTTCGTCGGCGCCTCCGACCAGGACATCGCCGGGGCGGTGAAGCATCTCGCGGGGATCGGCGGCAAGGTGGGCGTCATGGGCTTCTGCATGGGCGGCGCGCTCACCATCGCGGCCTGCGCCCGCATCGGCGGCATCTCCTGCGGCGTGCCGTTTTACGGCATCCCGCCGGGCCAGCTCGCCGACCCGGCGAAGATCAAGGTGCCGCTGCAGGGCCACTTCGCCAACAAGGACGACTGGTGCACGCCGGCCGCGGTGAACGATCTCGAGAAGGCCATGAAGGCGGCGGGCCAGAGCCCGGAGATCCATCGCTACGACGCGGCGCACGCCTTCTCGAACGAGCGCAGCGAGGCCTACGACGTCAAGTCCGCCAACGCCGCGTGGGAGCGCATGCTGCCGTTCCTGAAGAAGCACCTTTGACATCTTCTGGACCGCGCGCGTCTCGCGCGCTCATGAGGCGAGCTGGAAGCTCGCGGTCCGGGAGAGCATGACTCGCCCTTTCGGCGGCCTCGTCATCGTCGGGCTGGGCGCCTCGCTCGGCCCGCTCGACATCGCCGTCAACGTGGCGCTGCCGGCGATCACGGCCCACTTCCGCCTGCCGCTGGCCGACGTTCAGTGGCTGGTGATCTGCTACGTGCTGGTCTACGGCTCGCTGATGCTGGTGGCCGGCAAGCTCGGCGACCTGTTCGGCCACCGGCTCGTCTTCCAGGCGGGCCTCGTCATCTCCGCCGTGGGCTGCGCGGCCTGCGCCGCCGTCCCCGACTGGTCGCTCTTCCTGTGGGCGCGCGCGGGGCAGGGCGTCGGCACGGCGTTGGCGCTCGCCTGCACGCCGGCGCTCGCCACTTCGCTGTTTCCCGAGAGCGAGCGCACCCGGGCCCTGGCGGCCTATGCGAGCGGCCTGGCGCTGGCCGCCGCGGTCGGTCCGTTCCTCGGCGGCGTGCTGGTCGAGCTGTGGGGATGGCACGCCGTCTACTGGGCACGCGTGCCGTTCGCGCTGGCGACCCTCGCCCTCTCGTTTCTCCTGCCCTCGCCCAAAGCGGAGCAGCGGCCGTTCGATGCGCCGGGTGCGCTGCTGCTCGCCGCCACGATGAGCGCGCTGCTGCTGTCGCTGGTCTTCTCGCAGCGTCGCGAGATTCCGGGCCTCTGGTCGCTCGCCTTCCTCGTCGTCGCGCTGGCGCTGCTCTTCCTCTACGTGCGGCGCGCCGACCGCGTGGCCGAGCCGATCATCCGGCCCGCGCTGTTCGCCGATGCCCGCTTCGCGATCCCCAACGTCCTGAACGCGCTCGCCAGCCTGGCGGGTTTCTCGATCCTGCTGCTGACGCCCTACTACCTGGCGAACGTCCTCAAGCTGACGCCGCTCGGCATCGGCATCGTGCTGGCCATGACCTTCGGCGGTGGCCTGATGGGCGCGCCGCTCTCGGCCTTCCTGGTGAAGCACATCGGCCAGCGCCCCGCCGTGTTCGCGGGCGTCGCGTCGGTCGGCCTCGGCCTGCTGCCGCTCGCCTTCACCGGCATCGAGACGCCGCTGCTCCTCGTGGTCGCGCTGCTGGTGCTCGAAGGCGTGGGGCAGGGCCTGCTGATGGTCGCCTACACCGACATCGTGACCGCCACCCTGCCGCCGCGCGACCGCGGCGTGGCCGGCAGCCTGTCGCTGCTCACGCGCACGATCGGCACCGTGGCCGGCGCCTCGGTGCTGACGGCGCTGCAGGTGCGCGGCGCCGAGGGCTTCCTCGGCATGGCGGGCTTCCTGGCGGGCTATCGCCTGGCCTTCCTGGTCGCCGGCGGCGGGCTGCTGGTCGTGTTGCTGCTGTCGCTGCTGTGGCCGCGCGTGTGGGCCCGCGAGTAGGTGTCAGGCCGCCTTGGCCAGGGTGCGCTCGACGATGCCGGGGTCCCGCTCCAGCAGGGCCAGCAGAACCCTCGCCGGACCGTCGGGCGCGCGCCGGCCTTGCTCCCAGTTGCGCAGCGTCCCGACCGACACGCCGATACGCTGAGCGAAGGCATCCTGAGACAAGCCCGTCTTTCCGCGTATCCCGGCGACATCGATGCGCCTGACCTTGTGGACCTTGGTGCCGGGCGCCGGGCGACCACTTGCACAGCCGCGGGCCCGACCCAGGCTCTTCACGAGGAGATCGAAATCCTTCGTCTTCATGGCTCTAGCCTCCGAATTCGTCGAGCAAGGCATCCGTGAGAGCCGACAGGCGTTTGCGCTGTTCGGCGGTCAGGTCCGATGCCACATTCTTCGCGTAGACCATCAAAAGAACCGCGGGATACTCACCGGAGTGGAACCAGTAGATCACCGCTGCTGGGCGGCGTGCTGGCGGCCGAGACCGACCGCATGTTTCTGGACCGCCGGCGCTGAGGCACGGCAGCCCGAGAAAATCTCGGGATAGGAGGACTTGCAGGTTCAGCAGGAATATGCCTATAGTTCCTGCAGGCTGGCGCCAGAAGCGTCCGCCCCCCGAAAGGCCCCGCCGGCCCCGTCCGCGCGGGGCTTTTTGTTGCCCAAATCCTCGGGCCGCCCCTCCGGGCGGCCTTCTTCGTTTCAGGAGATCACATGATGGACCCGCAATCCCACGACGGTCCTCCGGCCCGACCATGGCGACGCGGACGTGGAAGTGAAGCTGCTGCCCGATACGGGTGAGACCGTCGTCGAGGCGGTGCAGTTGCCCAACCCGCCGATCGCCGTCGCCCCGACGGACGGAGAGATCGAGCCGCCGATCGTGCGCCACGATCCCTTCGCCTACATGCGCGGCGCGCCGTGGATGAACTGCAAGCTCAGCCCCTCGGGCCGGGCGGCTACGCGAAGGAGGAATCCAGCAACTATCGACCTGACAAGCCCTATGGCCTCGACCCGCAGACGAAGGAGTTCATCGAGCAGGGGCACGCGGCTGGAAAGAGTGGAATGTTCGATTGACGCTAGGCCAATCGGGTGGCGCGGCTCTAGCTGCGCCGCCACATCCGGCCCAGGACCCAGATCGAGAAAGCCGAAGCGATCACGATGGCAGGCCAATAATGCGCAACGAGTGATCCGACTCCGTCTTCGGCATGCATCCCGACCAAGAGCATCATGCCCATCATCACCCCCGTGGGGCAGCGATGGAGTTCCAGCAGGGCGCTCGGGGGCCAGAAGCAGTGGGGCAACAGCCATGCAGCTTCCCAAAGTGGGATGCTCAAGAGCGATAGGGCCACAGGACGAGGGCTATGAGGGCTTTAAGCCATAAGGGATCAGCGTCGAAGTTCATCGGCATCAGGATAGCGGCTATCCGATGTGGCGCTACAATCGGGGATTGTATCCTGGGCGCCTTAGAATTTCTGGACAGTTCGGTATTTCCGGACAGTCGCTGTCCAGAAATGCCCTGAAAGCCCAACGATTCCAGAGGGCCGATTTCTGGGCACCCATTTATGGACAGCGCAGGCGTCCGAAAATCGCCGCCTCAGGTGAGCTTGATGTCGCCCTTCTGGATGATGGTGCCGAACATCTTCGTCTCGGCGCCGATGCGCGCCTTGAAGTCGGCCGGGTTGAGGTAGGTCACGCGCATGCCGCCATTGTGGACCTTGGCCGCAAGTTCCTGCTCGCGGAGCGCCTGGCCGATCGCCTGGTCGAGCCGGGCAATGGCGTCCGGCGACGTGCCGGCGGGCGCCAGGATGCCGAACCAGGAATCGCCACCGTCCTTGCCGTAGCCTGTCTGCTGGAGCGTCGGCACGTCGGGGAAGTCGTGATGGCGCACCTCCGCCAGCATGGCGAGTGCGCGGAGCTTGCCGGCCTCGATGTGCGGCAGGG
>CAYRBQ010000459.1:0-3820 GCA_964422305.1 uncultured Reyranella sp.
GGTGGTTGAAGCCGAGCTTCGCGTAGTACCCGATCCGCTCCACCTGCTCCTCGGCGGCCAGCACGGCGTCGGACTGGTCGCGGTCGTAGCCTTCGACATAGGAATTGCGGCGGCGGCCGAGATAGAGCGTCTGCCGGCCATTGGCGGGATGGCGCAGGATCGCCGGATGCCAGGCGCCCGGTGCGGCCAGCGGATCGTCGGTCGGCGTCACCCCTTGCCGGAGATAGCCACCGGAATTGTAGGTCCCGTCGTGCTTGATACGGCGGCCCTCGATCTTGGCGCGTAGTGCCGGCGGCAGCGCGTCGCAGGCGGCCTGCATGCCGCAGAACCAGGTGTTGCCGCCCGAGGGAGGCAGCTCGAGCGAATAGAGCATCGAGGCGTCGGGCGGCAGGTCGAGATAGCTCATGTCGGTGTGCCAGGCCGCCTCGCCGGCGCCCAGCGCGCCGATCGGATCGCCCTTGGCGTCGAGCACGTTGGAGACGACGTAGATGTCGGGATAGCCGGGCGGGCTGATGCGGCCGCGTTCCTGGTTGGGCGGCGGATCGAGCTCGCCGAAGCGCCGGCTGAAGGCCAGAAGGTCGTCGTCGCTGAGCTGCTGGCCGCGCAGCAGGATCATCGAGTGCTCGTACCAGGCACTCTGGATGAGAGCGAACTCCTGCTCGGTGAACTTCCTGAGGTCGATGCCGGAGATTTCCGCGCCGACCGCCGCCGTCACCGGCCGCACCGTAACGCTCATGCCGTTTCCTCCATTCTTGCCGGGATGATCGACCCGCGACGGAGACGGATCAAGCGCCCAGCACCGGCACCAGCCACTTCAGCAGGACCTCGGCGACCGCGGGCGAAAGCGGTCCGCCGAAGCCGGGATCGGTGGGGCTCGTGACGTTCTTCAGGTTGTGGCTGACCTGCGCGATCACGGCGGCTTCGCCAGGCGCCCCGCGGGTGCGGAGCGTGTCGATCAGCGGCTGCACGTCTTCCATGGGCACGACCTGCCGGTCGGCGCCGCCTTGCACGACGAGGCAGCTCGTCGGCAGCGCCGACAGGACCGGCGCCGGCTCGAAGGCGAACAGGCGCTTGAGGAACGGACCGGCGTAGCGGGGAAAGAGCAGCGACAGCTCGCGCGGCAGGTCGGTCGGCACGCGGCCGGTCGCGAGGATCGTGTCGATGACGCGGTCGACCGCCGGGACGAGCGCCGGCGCGTCGCGCCCGACCTGGGCGCGCAGGATGGTATCGAGCCGCCGGCCGGGCGTGGCGGCCAGCACCAATGCATGGATCTGCTTGCCGAGCGCAGGGGCGGCGTCGAGCGCCAGCAGGCCGCCCTCGCTATGGCCAAGCAGCGCCGTGGCATGGCGCTTGATCTCGCCGTGGCGCAGCAGCTCGGCGTGTGCGGCCTCGACGTCGCCGGTGAAATTGTCCCAGGCGAAGAACGCCTCCTGCGCCTCGAGCGAGCCCTGCGCGGGAGTCGACCGGCCGATGCCGCGCTTGTCGTAGCGCAGCGAGGCGATGCCGTTCCGCGCCAGCAGCTCGGCGATCTCCTTCAGGAGGTCGATGCGCACCGGCGCCAGCGGGTTGTTGCCGTCGCGGTCGGTCGGGCCGCTGCCGGCGACCAGCACGATCCCCGGCACCGCCTGGATCTCGCTGTAGAGGGGCAACACCAGCGTGCCGGCGAGCGTGACGCCGCCACGTCCTTCGAAGCGGACGTCGCGCTGCTTGGTCCTGCCCTTGGCGTACCAGTCGCTCTGCGGCGGCCGCTTCTGGGCATGCGCGACGGCCGGTGCGCATGCGCCTACTGCCAGCAGCGCGCGTCTTCCGATCAATCGGCGCCGCCGGGTTTGGGCATGTTGCCCATGCTGTGGCTCATGGTGCGGCCGCCGAAGATGTGGACGTGGAAGTGGAAAACGAGCTGGCCGCCGTTGGGGCCGTGGTTGGCGACGATGCGATAGCCCGCCGGGTCGAGGCCGAGATCGTGCGCGACCCTCGACACGGCGCGCCAGAAGCCCACGATCAACTCGGCCGGCGCCGACGCGCCGAAATCCGCCTGGCTGACATACTCGCCCTTGGGGATCACCAGCACGTGGACGGGCGCCAGCGGGTTGATGTCGTGGAAGGCGAGCGCGAACTCGTCCTCGTAGACCCTCTTGCACGGCAGCTCGCCGCGCAGGATGCGCGCGAAGACGTTGTTGCGGTCGTAGGCGGACATGACGTACTCCGGAGACACGGGCGCGACCGGACTAGCGCAGCCCCTCCCGCTTGGAAAGTGCCGGCCCTTCGACGGCCGTCGGCCGCGCCGGCCGCCGCAAAGCGCTCACCAGCACGTCGCGGGCTTCGTCGATCTTGGCGGCGAGGTAGGACGAGCCGCCGGCGTCGGGGTCGGCGCCACGCATCAGGCGACGATGAGCGGCGTGGACGACGGGCAGGTCCGCCCCCGGGCCGAGCCCCAGCACGTCGAGCGCCTCCTGCACCGACATGCCGTCGCTCTGACGATCGCCGCCGGGCGCGGGCAATTGCGCGGCGGACGCCGGTGCGGTGCGGCGCACATAGGCTTCGAGAAGCGCCGCGGCCTGCTGCAGCGCCCGCGGATCGACGGGTGAGGCGGGCTCTTCCCAGACGGGCGGCATCTCGAACGGCCGCGGCCTGCGCCTGAAGAGATCGAATGCGGCGCGAAGCGGTGCCAGCACCGCGCGCCACTTGAGAAGCGTCGGCACGACCAACATCGCCGATCCCAGTAGCATCGCGCCCACCCAGTTCTCGCGCATGATCATCATGACGAGCAGCGGAATGCCCGCGAGCACCAGCAGCAACAGCATCCAGCGGATGGTGCGAACCATCGTCTTGGGATCGGAATGGAGGAACCAGTCGAAGAACTTCGCGGCCGTGGCGAGCACGGAGAGACCGAGCACGATGGCGCTGATGATGACGGCGTAATCCATCGACGACTTCCCTTCGTCGGGAAGACTAGCGGCTCCGCCGCAGGAAAACAGCGGTCAGGCGTGCAAATTTTCCAAATGCGATTCGAGAAGACTCGTGCCTACACTCCGCGCCGCAGAGTAAATGGGGGAGTAAGGTAGATGACTGAACCCACCAGAGAAACGCCGGCCTCGAAGGTTTCCGCGGAAGTGAAACCTTCTCCGATCATCACACCCCTTCCCGAGCCGGGTTCGCCATCGAATGTTCCGGCGCGCAACGCGTCGATCGAGGATTTCCTGCGGCGTAACGAAGAGGTCCTCGAGAAGGATCGCGAGGAGTTCAAGACCTACTTGGTCGCCAAGCACGAAGAGGCGACGCGTCAGGCCAAGGCGGAAGCGGCGAAGCCAAAGACGAAGACGAGGATGAGCCGGCGCGCGATGCTGAACGTCGCCGTCGGCACCGCCGCGACCGCCGAAGTCGCCGTTTTGGGCTACAGCGCACTGAACGGCGGCTCGTCGGACAGCGGCGTCATTCAGGCGGCCGGCACCGGCGCGCAGCAGTCGCCGATCGCCCGCGAGGTCGTCGATTCGCGCGCCGACATCAAGGGCCGCAGCCTCGGCAATTGGGTGGCGCTGCTGCCGACCAAGATGGGCGGCGGCACCTATGCCATCGATCTCAACTCGAACCGCGTGCTGGCCTCGATCTGGTACTGGAACTACGGCGACTACAATCCGATCAGCCACCATCTCTGCGCCTTTCCGAGCTCGGATCCGTATCACGGTTTCGAATTCGTCAATTCGACGCAGGGCGGACAGAACTCGCTGATCTATGGCATCCCGACCAACGTCACCGCGGAGAACGCGCCGGGCGGCACCAACATCTATCGCGTGCGCTACGACGGCACGCAGATGCAGAT
>CAYRBQ010000460.1:0-3811 GCA_964422305.1 uncultured Reyranella sp.
CTGGCCGTGGCCAGGGCGCGGAATGGTCGTGGCCGGTCTGGTTCGAGCGATTGGGCATTCCCGGCCGTCCGCCGACGGGCTTGCGCTTCGGCACCATCCACACCGCCCTCGCTGCCGCGCTGCAGGGCGCCGGCGTGGTGATGGCGCGTTCGCTGCTGGTGGACGATGCGCTGAAGGAGGGGCGGCTGGCCCGTGTCCTGGCGTCGTCGTGGGACATGCCGTCGAGCAAGGCGCACCTCGTGCGCTGGCCGGCGGCGCTCACCGGCGATCGCCGGGTTCGCGAGTTTGCAGTCTGGCTGTCGCGAGAGGCCGGGAAAACGACGCGCAAGCGGTGATGAACTCTCCGGTCCTTTGTATACTCGGGACAGGGGAGAGGCCGGAAATCGATGGACTATGGCATCGCAGCGCCGAAGGAGCTGCGGCGGATCGGCGACGTGCTGCATCGGGCGCTTGCACGCGGGCCTCGCTGGCTTGCGCAGGCCTATCTGCTTCTGCTGTCGGCGATCAGCCGCAACCTGCTGTCGCGTCGCAATCAGCAACGCATCCTGAACTCCGTGAGCGGGCTGTCGTGGCCGGCGATGGAATTCGGCGCACGCGACGTGGTGCTGGGCACGGACGTCGCTGTCCGGCTGGTACCGCATCTCGGCGAGTTCGACGAGCAGGTGCTCTTCTCGCGACGCCTGGACTACGAACCGGCCACCTTCGCGTGGCTGGAGCAGACGGCGGGGCACTACGACCTGATCGTCGAGATCGGCGCCAATGTCGGCATCTTCACGGTGTTTCTCGACGCGTTGCGCCGTCGTCGCCCTCGGCAGCACCAGGTCATCGTCTGCTTCGAGCCCGCGCCCGAGGCCTATCGCCGTCTGCGTCGCAACATCGAGCTGAACGGCGTCGACGCGGTCGTCCACCATGCTGCGATCGGCCTGGAGGCGGTCCGGCAGAGCTTCTACCAGCCCGTCGGGCATCTCACCAACGGCTCCTTCGTGCGCGACTTCGCCGCCCAGTTCGGCGACACGATCGAGGAAACGACGGTCGACGTCATCGCCGCCCGCGATCTCGAAACATGGCTGGCATCGGCGCGCCGCGCCCTGATCAAGATCGACGTCGAGGGCTTCGAGCCCCAGCTCCTCTCCGCCATGGCGCCGTTGCTCGAACGCCATCGGCCCGACCTGCTGATCGAGGTGATGCCGAGTACGGCGGAACCGCTCGAAGGGGTGGAGGCGCTGGCCTCCTACGACCGCTTTCTCGTCACCGATCGCGGCCTGCAGCCGAAGACCGCGTTCCACTTTGTCGAAGGCTATTTCGACTGGTTCCTGACCTGGCGGTCGCCGGCCTGAGACGGCGAGCGCCGGCTGCCCGTCGCGTCAGCCGCCGAAGGTCCGCCGGTACGTCCTGGTCATCAGCTCGTCGAGGCGCGTGCCCGGCTCGAAGTCGGACATGCCCTCGGGCCGCGTCAGGCCCGGAAGCTGGCGCGGGCAATCCGACGGCGCGCCGATCGTCTGCACGATCGGATAGAGCGAGGACCACGCCTTCACGCCCTCGTAATCCTCCTCGTCGTCGGCCACGTGCTTGTCGCGAATCTTGCCCGAGGCTGTCTCGATCTCCATGCCGATCATCGTCGTCGCCTTGATCTCCTGCTTGTTGGGCGGGCGGATCAGCTTGGAGCGGCCGGGGTAGATGCGGTCGATGAAGTTGTCCATCAGCCTGAGCTTGGTGTCGACGTCGTCGATGATGTGCGCTTTCCCGAAGGCCATCACCGCGCGGTAGTTGACCGAGTGGTGGAAGCCCGAGCGCGCCATCACCAGCGAATCGATGTGCGTGACGGTGAGGCAGACGTCGACGCCCTCCTTCTGGCTGCGGATCATCCGGCTGGCCGAGGAGCCGTGCCAATAGAGGTGCTCGCCCTCGCGCCAGAAGCTGGTCGGCGTGCAATAGGGCCGTCCGTCGATCACGTACGCGATGTGGCAGACCAGGGCGGCGTCGAGGATGGCGTGGATCGTCTCCTTGTCGTAGCGGCCGCGCTCGTGGACGCGCTTCACCTTGTTGACCGGGGTGACGGGGTAGGAGGCGTCGGGGCGGGTCACGGAATCGGGAGGAGTCATGGACTACCTGTCGGGGTTGCTTGCGGCCGGACCATCGCCGCGATACGGATCAGGTGAAAGGGCCGGTTTCCCGGAAAGTGACTGGACCAGTTTGAAAACCCGCTCGCGCCGCAGCCCGCCGCTCGGCCTCGCCCTCGATCCGTCGGGCACCCTGCCGCTGCATCGCCAGATCGGCGAGCAGATTCGGCGCGCCATCCTCGAGGGCCGGCTGAAGCCCGGGACGCGGCTCCCCTCGTCGCGGCTCCTGGCGCAGGATCTCGATTGCGCGCGAGGCACCGTGGTGCTGGCCTTGGACCAGCTCGTGGCCGAGGGCTATGTCGTGGGCCGGCCGGGAGCCGCCATGTCGGTCGCCGCCGACCTGCCGGACGAGATGCTGAACGCGCCTCGGTCTGCCGCGCCGTCGCAGACCCGGCAAGCCGTGCGGCCCGCCGTGGCACGCCGGGCTCGTGCACTCCTCTCCGCCAGCCCGCCCCCCGCTTCCGAGACCTTGCCGCTCGCCTTTCCGACCAGCCAGCCCGACCGCGAGGCCTTTCCCTTCGCGCTGTGGGCCAAGCTGCTGGAGCGCGAATGGCGCCGTCCCACTCCCGAGGCGGCCGCCGCCGCCCATCCGTTCGGCCATGCCGGGTTGCGCGAGGCGGTCGCGGCCTATCTCGGCACGGCGCGCGGCTTCGCCTGCAGCGCGCGCGAGATCGTCATCACCACCGGCATCCGCCACGGCCTCGCGCTGTTCGCCGAGGTGGCGCTCGATGCCGGCGACGCCGCCTGGATCGAGGAGCCGGGCTTCGTCGGCGTGCGCGACGCGCTGGCCGCCGCCGATGTGAAGGCGGTCCCGGTGCGCATCGACGAGGGCGGCTTTCCGCCGGAGGTCGCACAGGCGCAGGCTCCGAAGGCGCGTCTGGCCGTCATCGCGCCGGCGCATCACTTCCCGCTCGGCACCGTGATGGGCCTGCAGCGTCGCCTCGAGCTCTTGAGCTGGGCGGAGCGCAAGAAGGGCTGGATCGCCGAGGACGATTTCGACGGCGAGTATCGCTACAGCGGAAGGCCGCTGGCGCCGCTGCGTGCGCTCGACCGTTCGGGCCGCGTCGCCTACTTCAGCAGCTTCTCAAAGCTGATGTTCCCCGCGCTGCGCCTCAGCTTCCTGGTGTTGCCGTCCTCGCTGGTCGAGGCGACCGAGCGGCTGATGGACCGCCTCTCGGTGCGGGCGCCGCTGATGGCGCAGGGCGCGCTGGCGCGCTTCATCGCCGAAGGCCATCTCGCCGCCCACCTCCGCCGCACCCGCCAGCTCTACGCGACGCGGCGCGCGGCGCTGCTGGCGGCGGCCGAGCGGCATCTCGGCGGCCTTCTCACCATCGAGCCCGATCCCGGCGGCATGCATCTGATCGCGACGCCTGTCGGCAGGTTCGCCAGGACGTTCGACGATGTCGCCGTCACGAAAGCCGCCGCTGCGGCCGGCCTCGTCGTGCAGCCGCTCTCGGTCTGCTACGCGTCGCGACCGAAACGCCACGGCCTGATCCTAGGCTATGCCGGCACGCCAGAGCCCGAGATCGAGCGCGGCGTTCGCATGCTGCGGCGGGTGATCAATGCTTGATGCATGCACTGCCAGCAGCCATGCGCGTACTCCGTCGAGCCATGCATCCGTAGAGTTGCAGGTTCCGCAGGTTCTGGTAGAGATTGTGTATAGGCTGGCGCTTCCCGCGCCGGCCTTTTTC
>CAYRBQ010000461.1:0-3809 GCA_964422305.1 uncultured Reyranella sp.
ATGTGATGACGCCGGGCTTCACCGACAAGGCCGTTCAGGACGTCGACGCGGCGATCGCCGAGTTGAAGAGGCGTGGCGTCAAGAAGGTCGGCGTGACCGGCTACTGCTGGGGCGGCACGATCTCGTGGCTGGCCGCGACGCGCCTCAAGCCGGATGCGGTGTCGGGCTACTACGGCGGCGGCATCCACGGCGCGAAGGCCGAGAAGCCCATCGTGCCGACGCAGCTTCATTTCGGCGACAAGGACATGCATATTCCGATGACGCACGTGAACGAGTTGCGCGAGCTCCATCCCAGCGTGCAGATCTTCGACTACCCGGCCGACCACGGCTTCCATTGCGACGAGCGCGGTAGTTGGGACGCGGCCGCTTCGAAGAAGGCGATGGAGCGCACGCTGGAGCACTTCGCGAAGTACGTTGGCTAAGCGACCTTCCAAGAAGCCCTTCACGCCGGCCGCACGCGGGCCCCTGAACGGGGTCCGCGTCGTCGACCTGTCGCGCCTCGTCGCAGGCAACGTGCTGACCCTGCAGCTCGCCGACTTCGGCGCCGAGGTCATCAAGATCGAACCGCCCGAGGGCGACACGCTGCGCTCCTGGCGCGTAAAGGGCGTCGAGACGGCGTGGAAGGTCTACAGCCGCAACAAGAAGAGCGTGGCGCTGGACCTGCGCTCCGACGCCGGCCGCGCCATCGTCCGCGAGCTTGCAAAGACCGCCGCCATCCTGGTCGAGAGCTTCCGTCCGGGCGTGATGGAGGACATGGGCCTTTCGCCAGCCGAGCTGCACGCCATCAACCCGAAGCTGGTGATCGTGCGGATTTCGGGCTGGGGCCAAAGTGGCCGCTATCGCCACAAGCCCGGCTTCGGCACGCTGATCGAAGGCTATAGCGGCTTCGCCTCGATGAACGGCTTCGCCGACCGCGAGCCGGTGCTGCCGCCGATGTATCTCGCCGACTGCATGGCCGCCCTCAACGGCTATGGTGCGGTGATGGTGGCGCTGCGCGAGGTCGAGATCAACGGCGGCAAGGGCCAAGTGATGGACCTGCCGCTGTTCGACCCGCTCTATTCCATGCTCGGCCCGCAGGCCGCGAACTACAGGCTGACCGGCGAGGTGAAGGTACGCACCGGCAGCCGATCGACCAACGCCGCCCCGCGCAACGTCTACCAGACGAAGGACGGCCATTGGGTCTGCCTCTCGGCCTCCACGCAGGGCATGGCCGAGAGGGTGCTGGTCAAGATCGGCCGGCCGGAGCTGGTGAAGGACCCGCGCTTCTCGACCAACATCGAGCGCGTGAAGAACGGCGTCGAGCTCGATGCGATCATCGGCGGCTTCATCGCTGCGCGCGACCTCGACGCGAATCTGAAGTATTTCGACGAGGCCGGCGTTACGATCGGCCCGGTCTACGACATCTCGCAGATCGTACAGGACGACTACGTGCTGGAGCGCGAGTCGCTGATCGAGATCGACGACGAGGAGATGGGCGAAATCCCGACGCATCCCGTAGTGCCGCGCATGTCCGGGACGCCGGGGGCGCTGAAGAGCGCCGCGCCCAAAGTCGGCGAGCACAACGAGGCCCTGCTGAAGCCGCTACTGGGCGACGCCGAGTACGCCAAGCTCGCCGCTTCGGGCGTAATCTCGAAGGGCAAGAAGAAGTGACCGCCCGCCAGCGTCAGGCGTCGACCAGCTCGCGCTGAGCCCGTATCGCAGGTCGGTCTTCGATCTCGGGCGTGGCGCCGATCAGCGTGGCCACGATTCCGATATTCAGGCCCTGCAGCAGCACCTCCCGGCCGTTGGCGAATCGCACGGCGTCGCGGTGGGAAAAGGCGGTGCCGTCCATGCGGGTCATCGTCACCTCCTCGGTCGGGTGAACGGCATAAGCCTGGCGGATGGCCTCGCCGATGCCCTCCAGTCTGAGATGCGCGTCGGCGGGCAGACACACTGCCGTCTCGCAGTCCCGCTCGGCCGTGAAGCCCATCGTGCCGCTCGGGAAGCGCCGAAGGGTGTACTGCTCCCCTTCGACTGCTGGTCGTGAACGATAGAGTTCGAGTGAGTAGTCGCACATATCGCCCTCCTAGGGGTGTGGACGTCCTCGGGACATGGGAGGGACGCACGCGGCGTCAAGAGCCGCGCGGGCACAATCGGTTCGCAGGCTTTCCCCATCGCCGTGCCCCCAAGAAAAAGACCCCATACGCGAAGTATGGGGTCCTTTGTCGGTGAAGCCGGTTGGCCGAAAGCTCAGTGCTTGTCCGACCACACCATGCGCTTCACGGCGTACATCAGGCCGGCCAGCGCCAGCAGGAACAGGATGACGCGAACGCCTGTGCGCTTGCGGCTTTCCATATGAGGCTCGGATGCCCAGGCGAGGAATTCGACGACATCCGAGGCTTCCTGCGAGAGCGTGGCCTTCGTGCCGTCGGCGTAGGTCACCTTGTCGTCGGCGAGCGGCGGCGCCATGGCGATCTTGTGGCCGGGGAAGTATGTGTTGAAGTTGTCATCCTTCTTCACGTCGAACGCCTTGATCTGCTCCGGCGTCAGCTTGTCGTAAGGCACGTAGCCGGTGAGCAGGGCGTAGAGATAGTCCGGGCCGTTCTCGCGCGCCTTGGCGATGACGCTGAGGTCGGGCGGCGCCTTGCCGTTGTTGGCAGCGGCGGCAGCGGCCATGTTGGGGAACGGCTTCTTGAAGCGGTCCGAGGGACGCGCCGGGCGGTCGATCGGCGCGCCATCGTCGTTCAGGTCGGGGACCTGGATGTCCTTGATCAGGTCCTTCACCTGGTTCTCGGTCAGGCCGAGTTCCGTCAGGTTGCGGTAGGCCAACAGCGACAGTGAATGGCAGGCCGCGCAAACCTCCTGATAGACCTGATAGCCACGCTGGGCGGCGGCACGGTCATAGGTGCCGAACGGGCCCTGGAAGTGCCACTGCTTCTTCGGCGGGTGCGGGGTGGTGCCGGCGGCGATGGCGACGGCGCCGGTGACGAGGGCTGCGAGTGCGACGGCACCAGAGACCAAGAGTTTGTGGGCGATCAGCTTACGCATGGCTCCTACACCGCCTTCTTCTTGAGCACCGCGTCGGCGATGCTGGGCGGCAATGGCAATGGCCGTTCGATCTTGCCCAAGACCGGCAGCAGGATGAGGAAGTGGAAGAAGTAGTAGAGCGTGGCGACCTGGGACAGCGGCACCCAGAAGCCTTCCGGCGGGTTGGCACCGCAGAAGCCGAGGACGACCACGTCGACGACGAGCACGAGCATGAACCACTTGTAGATCGGCCGGAACGTGGCCGAACGGACGCGGCTGGTGTCGAGCCACGGCAGCACGAACAGCACCGCGATGGCGCCGAACATCGCCAGCACGCCGCCCAGCTTGTCGGGGATGGCGCGCAGGATCGCGTAGAACGGCAGGAAGTACCATTCCGGCACGATGTGCGCCGGCGTCACCAGCGGGTCTGCCGGGATGTAGTTGTCCGGATGCCCCATGTAGTCGGGCGCGAAGAACGCGAAGCCTGCGAAGACGATCAGGAAGACCACGACGCCGAAGCCGTCCTTCATCGTGTAGTACGGATGGAACGGCACGGTGTCCTGCGGGCCCTTCGGGTCGATGCCCAGCGGGTTGTTCGAGCCGTGGACGTGCAGCGCGACCACGTGCAGCGCCACGACCGCGACGATCACGAACGGCAGCAGGTAGTGCAACGCGAAGAAGCGGTTGAGCGTCGGGTTGTCGACGGCGAAGCCGCCCCACAGCCAGGTGACGATCGACTCGCCCACCACCGGGATGGCCGAGAACAGGTTGGTGATGACGGTGGCGCCCCAGAAGCTCATCTG
>CAYRBQ010000462.1:0-3806 GCA_964422305.1 uncultured Reyranella sp.
GCCATCGTATCGGAGACCGCCGGCACGACACGCGACGTGATCGAGGTCCATCTCGATCTCGGCGGATGGCCGGTCGTGCTGGCCGACACGGCCGGCCTGCGTGACTCGCCCGACTCCGTCGAGCAGGAAGGCGTGCGCCGCGCCCGCGCCCGCGCCGAGGCCGCCGATCTGCGCCTTCTGGTGCTCGACGCTTCCGGCGACTGGCAGGGACAGATGCAGTCGATCACCGCCGCGACCGAACGCTGGTCGCCTGCCCACGACATCGTCGTCGCCAACAAGAGCGATGTCGCGGCTGTCGATGCGGCCGGCATCGTCGCCCTGTCCGCCAGCAGCGGGGCGGGCTTGCCCGAGCTGCTGGCCCGGATCGAGGGTTCGGCGGAAGCGTTGATGCAGGAAGGGGCCGGCGCCCCGCCGCTCACGCGCGCGCGCCACCGCGAAGCGCTCCTCGAGTGTCAGGCTGCCTTGGGCCGGGCCCTCGTTGCGCCGGAGGTGGCTCTTGCCGCGGAGGACCTGCGGCTCGCCATGCGGGCGATCGGCCGCATCACTGGCACGGTCCGCATCGACGAGCTGCTCGACGTCATCTTCCGCGACTTCTGCATCGGCAAATAGGTTTCGGCTCATCCGCCTTGCCGGGAGCCGTCCGGCAGGAGCGCTTCCGAACCGCCGATCGGGCCTAGTCCGGGCAGGATCTTGTCGAGCGTGAGCGGATAGTCGCGCACACGAACGCCGCAGGCATTGTAGACGGCGTTGGCCACAGCGGCGCCCGCGCCGCAGATGCCGAGCTCGCCCACGCCCTTGGACCCCAGCACGTTGGCGTGGGGATCGAATTCCTCGAGCAGCAGGGCCTCGACCTCAGGCACGTCGGCATGGACCGGCACGTGGTAGTGGACGAGGTCGTTGTTCACGAAGGCGCCGAAGCGTTCGTCGAGGACGGCCTCCTCGTGCAGTGCGGCGCTCACCCCCCAGATCATGCCGCCGATGAGCTGCGAGCGCGCCGTCTTGGCGTTCAGGATCCGCCCGGCCGCGAAGACGCCGAGCATCCGCCGCAGCCTGATCTCGCCGCTCGCGGTATCCACGCCGACCTCCGCGAAATGGGCGCCGTAGCAGTACTGTGAGTATTTCTTGTACCCCTCGCCCGGCGTCACGCGGCCGGTCTCGCTGAGGCCCTGTGCGCCCTCGCCGGCGTCGAGACGCTGCTTGAGCTTCGTGCAGGCATCGTGGAGCGCAGCACCGCAGCTCGACGCGCCGAACGACCCGCCGGAGCCCGGCGTGTTCGGGAAGTCGCTGTGCCCCAGCCGCACCTCGACGTTCTTGACCGGCAGGCCGAGGGTCTCCGCCGCAATCTGGGCGAAGATGGTGTACGAGCCCGTGCCGATATCGGTCATGTCCATCTCGACCACGGCGCGGTCGGCGCCCTGCATGACGACACGCGCTTCGGCCGGACGCAGGAAGTTGCCGCGGATGGCCGCGGCCATGCCGAGGCCCACCAGCCATCGCCCGTCGCGCACCTTGCCGGGCTCGGTCTGGCGCCTGTCCCAGCCGAATCGCCGGGCGCCTTCCTGCAGGCACGGCACGAGGTTGCGTGTCGAGAACGGCACTTTCTTCTCGGGATCCTCCTTCGGCTCGTTCTTGATGCGGAGCTCGACGGGGTCCATGCGCAGCCGCTCGGCCAGCTCGTCCATCGCCTGCTCGAGGGCAAGCAATCCGATCGCTTCGCCCGGGGCGCGCATGGAGTCGGCCACCGGCAGGTCGAGAGCGGCAATGCGTTGCGCGGTCAGGCGATGTGGCGCGGCATACAGCGAACGGGTCGAGCTCACGACCGGCTCGGCGAACTCATCTGCGCGCGCGCTCTGTGCATAGGATTCGTGCGCCAGGGCCGTCAGCGTCCCGTCGCGTTCTGCACCCAGGCGCACGCGCTGGATGGATGCCGGCCGATGGGTGGTGACGTGGAACATCTGCTGACGTGTAAGGACGACCTTCACCGGCCGCTTCAATTCGCGCGCCGCCAAGGCGGCCAGGACGGCCTCGGCCGTTACGGGGAGCTTGCCGCCGAAGCCGCCGCCGATGAACTCGGAGATGACCTGCACCTTGTCGGGATCGACCTTCAGCGTTGCCGCGATCGACTTGTGCGCGGACTCCACGAGCTGCACGGCGCAATGGATCGTGAGCCTGTCGCCGGCCCATCGTGCCACGGCGGCGTGCGGCTCCATCATCGCATGGCACTGGTAGGGGGTCTTGTAGGTGGCGTCGACCCAAACCGGGGCGCGCGACATGGCGTTTGCGAGATCGCCCAGCCTGCTGTCGCCCTTTTCCGGATCGTAGGCCGTCGCGCGTGCTGCCTCGAGACCGTAGGCGCCAACCGCCCGGCTATAGGTGATCAAAAGGGAGTCGCCGGCTGCACGGGCGATCTCCGGCGATTGCGCGACGACCAGAGCGATCGGCTGGCCGTAATGCTTCACCCTGTTGTCGGCGAGCTGAGGCTTGGGTCGTGCGTGGCGATCGTCGGCCTTTGCCGGGGCCGGCGCTTGCCGCGGTGCGTTCTCGTGCGTCATCACCAGCAGCACGCCGGGCATGCGCCGGGCCGCCGTCGCATCGATGGTCGCGACCCGGCCATGACCGACCGTCGCCGTCACGATGTAGCCGTGCAGCAGGCGGTCCTCGTCGTGGTCGGCGCTGTAGAGCGCCGCCCCCGTCACCTTGGCGCGACCGTCGATGCGGTCGATCGGCTGTCCGATGATGTTGTCCGGCATCGTCAGCCTCCCGCACTGGCCAGGTCGCCGAGGGCGCTGGTCACGACCCGTCGCGCGAGGTCGATCTTGAAGAGATTGTGCGACCGGCCCGTCGCGCCTGCGACTGCCGCCGCGCCCGCCGCTTGGAAGGCCTCGCCAGCAGCGGCCGCCCCGACCAGAGCGGCCTCGGCGGCGTGCGCCCGCCAGGGTTTGGGGGCGACACCCCCCAGCGCGAGCCGCGCGCCGCTGACGGCGCCCTCCCTGGTGTCGAGGACCGCCGCGACGCTCACCAGGGCGAAGGCGAACGACGCCCGATCCCGCACCTTGCGATAAGCCTGCCTGCCGGGTGGCGGTGGCGGCACGGCTACGCCAGTGATGAGCTCTCCCGCCCCGAGCACGGTGTCATCCTGGGGCGTCGTGCCGGGGAGACGGTAGAGGTCCGTCAGCGGGAGTTTCCGCTTCGAACCGCCGGGCGTCTGGATTTCGACCTCCGCCCGCAGCGCTGTCAGGGCGACTGCCATATCGGAAGGATGGACCGCGACACAGGCCTCGCTGGCACCGAGGATGGCATGCATGCGGTTGAAGCCGTCCAAGGCCGAGCAGCCGCTGCCCGGCCGCCTTTTGTTGCAGGGCTTGGCGACGTCGTAGAAGTACGGGCAGCGCGTGCGCTGCAGCAGATTGCCGGCCGTGGTCGCCTGGTTGCGTATCTGGGCAGAAGCGCCGTTCAGCAGGGCGAGTGCCAGCATCGGGTAGCGCTGGCGCACGCGCATGTCGGCCGCAAGGTCGGCATTGCTGACCAGCGCGCCGATGGCGAGACCGCCGTCGCTCGTTTCGGCGATGTCATGCAACGGCAGGCGGGAGAGATCGACGAGATGGTGCGGCCGCTCGACATCGACCTTCATGAGGTCGAGCAGGTTGGTGCCGCCGGCGATGAAGCGGGCGCCGGGCCGGCTGGCGGCTTCGGCGGCGCTCACGACATTGTCGGGGCGCTCGTAGGTGAACGGTCTCATGTCATGCGCTCCCTGGCCTGCTCGATCGCGGCGACGATGTTGGGGTAGGCCGAGCAGCGGCAGATGT
>CAYRBQ010000463.1:0-3802 GCA_964422305.1 uncultured Reyranella sp.
AAGCTTGCGCAGGAGCTTGTAGGCGGCCTCTTCGCCGAGACCCTTCTGCTCCATCAGGAGGCCTTTGGCGCGATCGACGGTCTTGCGTTCGACCAGGGACAGGCGCGCGCGGTCGAGTTCCTCGCGCATGGAGTGGTAGCGGTTGAAGTGCGCGACGGCGACATCGACGACCGACTGCACGCGATCCTTCGCGAGGCCCTTCACGACGTAGGCGCAGACCCCCGCCTCCATGCCCGCCGCAATGGTGGCGGGATCGGAATGATCGGCGAACATGGCGATCGGCCGCGGCTGCTGCTCGCTTACGCGGCGCAGATCCTCGATGGCATCACGGCTCGGACTGTCGATGCTGACGACGATGACGTCGGGTTTCAGCGCGCCGACCTTGACCGCGAGATCGACGGTGCCGTCGAGCCGCTCGAGCAGCACGTAGCCTGCATCGCGCAAGCCCGCCTGCACGATCTCGGCGCGCGCGAGATTGTCATCGATCAGCAGGACGGAGAGTTGCTTGTTCACGGCCACGGCATTGCAGAACTAAGGCAATGCCGCGGGCCGCAACTTCTATGCCATGATTCCTACGGGGTTGATTCCACGAGCTTTCCGTCGGCCCACCGTCCCGAGACGATCTTGCCGTCGGCGTCGGTCAATTGTCCGAAGCCGTTGCGCCGCCCATTCAGGAAGCTGCCCTCGTAGCGCTCGCGTTCGCCCATGCGTTCGATGCCCGGGCCCTCCAGCTTGCCGGCATGGAATTCGCCGCCCAGCAGCACGTTGGGTTCGACGAGCGTGCGGCGTAGACCGAGACCCTCCAGGCGCCCGTCGACGAAGTTCCCCTCGCTGCGATCGACGCCCGGTTTCTCGCCGACGCCGAGCCCGGTCGACTGGCCGGCGCGCCACTGCCCGGTGTAGCGCGTCTCGTCGGCGAGCCGTACGGTGCCGAGGCCGTTCAGCCGATCGTCGCTCCACTCGCCGGACTGGAATTCTCCGTTGGCGAGAGTCGCGACACCGAGTCCCTGCCGCTTGCCGTGGGCGACCTGGCCGACGTAGCTCGCGCCGCCGTCATAGGTCAGACGCTCGCCGCTCTCGAGATCGGGCCGCGCCGCACGCGCGGCCACGATGCGGGCCTCGCCGGCCATGGCACGCGCCGCGCGCGCGGCTTCATCGGCGCGTTCGAACATCGCCCGCGCCTCGGTCGCGGCACGTTGCGCCTGCTCGGCCAGCGCCTTCTGCGCAGAATTGTCGGGAGCTGCCGGCGAACGCTGTGCCGGGACGGGCGCCGGCGTCGACGTCGGTTGAGCAGGGGCGGGCTGGGCCGGTGCGGGCTGCGCGGGCGCAGGCTGCATAGGTACCGGCGCCGGCTCGGGTATCACCGTCGCGACCTGCTTCGAAGGTGCACCGAACAAGCGTTCGCGGATCTGCGGCTCGGTTCTCCAGAGCGCGACCGCGGCCACCACCAACAGGATGAGCGGCCAACGCCTGCGACGGCGCGTGCGTGGCTCGGGCTCGGAAGGCGCGTCGTCGTTGGCCACCGGCTCCGGCCGGCTGACGCCCCCAAGCCGAGGGGTAGACGACAGGGAGCGAGGCAGGCGCTCGGTCGGTGCATCCTCGACCTTCGGCAGGGTCGTGCCGAACATCGGGCGCCAAGCCTCTATCGATTGCGGCCGTTGCTCCGGTGCGAAGGCGAGGCCGCGATCGACCGCCGCCAGCAGGGCACCGTCGAAGCGATCGGCCTGCGTGACGGCGAGCGGCCGATAGGGATCCGTGCCGACACGGCTCGCCGCCTCGGGTGGCGCGAAGCCCGCGATCGCATGATGCAGCACAGCGGCCGCGGAATAGATGTCGCTCCACGGCCCCTGCTTGCCGTCGAGCGCATACTGTTCGATCGGCGCGTATTGCGGCGTCAGGATTCCAGTGAGCGTGCGCGTGCGGCCGCCCATCGCCTGACGCGCCGCGCCGAAGTCGATCAGGATCGGCACACCGTCGCGGCGGATGATGACGTTCGACGGCTTGATGTCGCGGTGCAGGAAGCCCTGGGCGTGCACGGCGGCGAGGCCGCTCAGCAGGCCCTCGATCAGGCGCTTCACCTCGTCGGGCTGGAAGCGGCGGCCCTGCTGACGCAGGAGCTGCGAGACGCTGCTGCCGTCCTCGAACTCCATGACGGTATAAGCCGTGCCGTGCGCCTCGAAGTAGCGCAGCACCGGCACGATGTGCGGATGACGGAAACGCGCCAGCGCACGCGCCTCGTCGAGAAAGCGGTCGCGGCCCCAGGCGAAATCGTCGGCGAAGCGAGCGCCGCGTGGCGCGACCTCCCCGTCCGGCCGGCGCAGCGCGAACTCGACCGGCAGGTATTCCTTGATGGCGACGACCTTCGCGAGCTGGGTGTCGAAGGCGCGGTAGGTGATGCCGAAGCCGCCGTGGCCGATCACCGCGTCGAGGCGGTAGTCGCCGAGGCGCGTGCCCACCGGCAGGGCTTGGTCATGTTCTGCAGTCATGGGACACGCGCAACTTTCGTGTCCCTAGATGCGCGCTCCCGGGCGGCCGCACAAGCGGCCACTTTGTCCAGTTAGCGGACGGTCGACGAGGTCGCGGACGCCAACCGGGTCGCCGAGTCGCGAACCTCGGGGACAAGCTGCATGACCATGATCAGCACGCAGAGACCGATCGCCGTGAGCATGGTGGCAGGGCGCGTGCGAAGATGAGGTTGGGGGGCAGATGCCCGGCGTTCGCCCGTCATGGCGGACCACTCCAAAATTGTTTCGTCAAAACAGCGACGGCCGAACGACCCTGAATATTGGGCCGAGCCTTTACAAAATATAGGTCGCCGCGCGAACTCCGTCCATGCAAAAATCAAGGAATCACAATATGTTAATAGATAGTGTGATGAAATCACTGTAGCCACACTATGGGTGGCGGCCACGGTCAGCCGGAGTAGGATCAGACTCATGAACCCTCCCTCCCTGCGCGACAATGTGCGGACGCTGGTGCTGACCGGCGCCAGCCGCGGCATCGGCCACGCGACCGTGAAGAAATTCGGCGCGAACGGCTGGCGCATCATCACGATCTCCCGCCAGCCCTTCAGCGCCCTCTGCCCTTGGCCGGGCGGCGGCGAGAATCACGTCCAGCTCGACCTCGCCGACCCCGTCGACATCGGTCGCGGCATCGAGCAGATCCGCGCGCGGATCGGCGGACGGCTCGATGCGCTGGTGAACAACGCGGCGATCTCGCCCAAGGGCCCGGGCGGCTCGCGTCTCGGCGCCATCGACACGCCGTTCGACCTCTGGCGGCAGGTGTTCAACGTCAACTTCTTCGCACCGGTGGCGCTGGCACGCGGCCTGATGGAGGAACTGTCGGCCGCCAAGGGTTGCGTGGTCAACGTGACCTCGATCGCCGGCAGCCGCGTGCATCCCTTCGCGGGCTCGGCCTATGCGACCTCGAAGGCCGCCCTCGCGGCCCTGACGCGCGAGATGAGTCATGATTTCGGCCCGCGCGGCGTGCGCGTGAACGCGATTGCGCCGGGCGAGATCGATACCTCGATCCTGTCGCCGGGAACCGAGAAGATCGTCGAGGAGCAGATCCCGATGCGCCGTCTGGGTACGCCGGACGAAGTGGCCGACGTGATCCACTTCCTGTGCGAGAAGGGATCGAGCTACGTTTCCGGCGCCGAGATCCAGATCAACGGCGGCCAGCACGTGTAGGAGTAGGCCATGGACACCATCACCACCATCAAGGGCGAGACCGGCCGCGACGCACGACGCCGCATCCGCGCCGGCGTCTTCCGGCATCCGACCTCGGGCATGGCGCCGGGCTA
>CAYRBQ010000464.1:0-3758 GCA_964422305.1 uncultured Reyranella sp.
ACCGACCTGCGCGAGCGGCTGGCCCGCATCGACGAGGCGCAGAAGAAGATCGGCGAGCTCTCGACGCAGGTCGTGAGCCTCCAGGAAGTGCTCTCCAACAAGCAGGCGCGCGGCGCCTTCGGTGAGGTGCAGCTCAACGACCTGGTGTCGAGCGCGCTGCCGCCCTCGGCCTACGCCTTCCAGGCGACGCTGTCGTCGGGCGTGCGCGCCGACTGCCTGCTGAAGCTGCCGCATCCGCCGGGCCCGATCGCCATCGACGCCAAGTTCCCGCTCGAAAGCTATCGCGCGTTGCGCGCCGTGCCGCCGGGGGACACTGCCGGGCTGCAGACGGCGCAGCGCGCCTTCCAGATGGCGATGCGCAAGCACATCGCCGACATCCGCGACAAGTATGTCGGTGTGCCCGGCGAGACCGCCGAGTCGGCGCTGATGTTCCTGCCATCGGAGGCCGTCTACGCCGAGTTGCACGCCAACTTCGCGGGCGTAGTCGAGGAATCCTACAAGGCGCGCGTCTGGATCGTGTCGCCGACAACGATGATGGCAACGCTCAACACCGTGCGCGCAGTCCTGAAGGACGTCCGCATGCGCGAGCAGGCCGGCGCCATCCAGAAGACGGTGGGGCTGTTGCTCGACGACGTGAAGCGTCTCGACGAGCGCGTCGAGAAGCTCAAGTCGCATTTCGCGATGACCGAGAAGGACCTGCGCGAGATCGACATCTCGGCCGACCGCATCACCAAGCGCGGCGAGCGGATCCTCGAAGTCGATCTCGGCGAGGAGCCGACGGCCCTACCTAAGCCTTAACCCGCCAGCTCAGCCCCAGGGACCGCGGCGCGACGAATGCGAGGCCGCGCCCCACGGGCTGGGCTTGGACTGCGGCACGCTCGAGCGGCCCGGCCGTGCGGTCGACGCCGCGCGATAGCCGTCTGCACCCGACGGAGCCATCGCCTGCAGGCGCGCGATGCGCTCCTCCATCGGCGGATGGGTCGAGAACAGGCTCGACATGCCGCCCGCCGCGGCGAGCGGGTTGGCAATGTACATGTGCGCCGTCGCCGGGTTGCGCTCTGCCGCCTCGTTGTGGATCTGCTGCGTGCCGGCGTGCAGCTTTGCGAGCGCCGAGGCGAGCCACTGCGGTTGGCCGCAGATTTCCGCACCGATGCGGTCGGCCTCGTACTCGCGGCTGCGGCTGATCGCCATCTGCACCAGCATGGCGGCCATCGGCGCCAGGATCATCATGGCGATGGCCACGATCGGATTCACCAGCGGCCGGCCGTCGGAATCGCGGCCGCCACCCATCAGGCCGCCGAAACTCGCCAGCATGCCGATGGCGCCCGAGAGCGTCGCGGCCACCGTCATGATCAGGGTGTCGCGGTGGCGGACATGGCCGAGCTCGTGCGCCATCACGCCCGCGATCTCCTCGCGGCTGAGGTTGCGCAACAGGCCGGTGGTTGCCGCCACGGCGGCGTGCTCGGGATCGCGGCCGGTCGCGAAGGCGTTCGGCTGGTCCTCGTCGATCAGGTAAACACGCGGCATCGGCAGCCCGGCGCGCTCGGCGAGCTGCTGGACGATGCCGTAGAATTCCGGCGCGTTCTCCGGCCCGACCTCCTGCGCGTTCGCCATGCGCAGGACCATCTTGTCGCTGTTCCAGTAGGCGAAGAGGTTCATGCCCAGCGCCGCGACGAGGGCGATGACGAGGCCGGTCTGGCCACCCAGCAGATAACCCGCCACCAGGACGAAGCCGGTGAGGGCCGCCAGAAGAAGGGCAGTCTTGAAGTAGTTCATGGCCGGAAAGATGGTCTCCAACTGTGGCGAATCAAGGCGCCAAGGGGCATCATGGCGCCATGGTCGAACCGAAGAAACCCGCACCGCCAGAGCCGCCCAAGACGGAGCCGGTCACCTCCATCCCGCCCGAGAAGCCGAAGAAGGTCGAGGAGATCGGCGGGCCGCCCGGGCCTGAGCCGACGCGCTACGGCGACTGGCAGTTCAACGGCAAGGTGACGGACTTCTAGGCTTGATGTCCTCTCTCTTGCCCGTCACGCTCGACGACGTTCGCGCCGCCGCCACGCGCATCAAGGGCGCGGTCGTGCGCACGCCCTGCCTGCGCAGCGAGACCCTGTCTCGTATCGCCAAGGCCGACGTCTGGGTGAAGTTCGAGAACCTGCAGTTCACCGCCTCGTTCAAGGAGCGCGGTGCGTTGAACACGTTGCTGCAGCTCACGGCGGAGGAGCGCAAGCTCGGTGTCATCGCCATGTCGGCCGGCAACCATGCGCAAGGCGTCGCCTATCACGCGGGCCGCCTCGGCATTCCTGCCACCATCGTCATGCCGTCCTTCACGCCCAACACCAAGGTGAAGCACACGCGCGACCACGGCGCGCGCGTCGTACTGAAGGGTGACACGCTCGCGGAGGCGGCAGCCGAAGCACATCGCCTGGCCGACGCCGAGAAGCTGGTCTTCGTCCATCCCTACGACGATCCCCGTATCATCGCGGGCCAGGGCACGATCGCGCTCGAGATGATCGAGGACGCGCCGGAGGTCGACACGCTGGTCGTGCCGGTCGGCGGCGGCGGCATGATCGCGGGCTGCGCCGTCGCCGCGCGCGGGCTGAAGCCCGACGTGAAGGTGATCGGCGTCGAATCGGCCGGCTACTCCGCCATGCGCCAGCTCCTGGCGGGCGAGCCGGTCACGGTCGGCGGCGACACGATCGCCGAGGGCATCGCCGTGCGCGACATCGGCGCGGCCCCGCTCGCCATCGCGCGCGCCCTGGTCGACAGGGTCGTGGCGGTCGACGAGGTCGCCATCGAGCGCGCCATCGCCCTGTTTCTCGAGGTCGAGAAGACCGTCGCCGAGGGCGCCGGCGCAGCGGGCCTCGCCGCCCTCCTCGACCACCCGCAGCACTTCACCGGCCGCAAGGTCGGGCTGGTCCTGTGCGGCGGCAATATCGACACCCGTCTGCTGGCCTCTGTCCTGCTGCGCGGCCTGGTCCGCGACGGCCGGATCGTCCGGCTCCGGCTGATGATCGGCGACCTGCCCGGGCAGCTCGCCCGGGTTGCCGGCCTGATCGGCGCGGCCGGCGGCAACATCGTGGAAGTGCAGCACCAGCGGCTTTTCGGCAGCGTCGTCGCCAAGTCAACGGAGCTCGACGTCACGGTCGAGACCCGCGACCGTGACCACGCCCGGGAGCTCGTCCAGGCGCTGCAGGCGGCCGGCTTCAAGGTGCGCGTCCTGGAAGGCGCGGACGCGTAAATCGGTCGCTTTCACCCTACCGGGACGCGGGCTAAAAGACCGGCCATGTCCGCCGCCACCCGATACGTCCCCTCGCCCACTCCCGATCTCGCCCGCATCGAACGGGCCCTGATCTCCGTCTCCGACAAGGAGGGCCTGGTCGAGCTGGGCAGGGCGCTGGCGGCGCACGGGGTCGAGATCCTCTCGACGGGCGGGTCGGCCAAGGCGCTGCGCGACGCCGGCCTCAAGGTCGTCGAGGTGAGCGACCATACCGGCTTCCCCGAGATCATGGACGGCCGCGTGAAGACGCTGCAGCCCTCGATCCACGGCGGCATCCTCGCCCGCCGCACCGACGCCGGCCACAAGAAGGCGATGGCCGACCACGGGATCGCAGGCATCGATCTGGTGGTGGTGAACCTCTATCCGTTCGAGGCGACGGTCGCGCGCGGTGCGGACTTCCCGACCTGCGTCGAGAACATCGACATCGGCGGGCCGGCGCTGATCCGCGCCTCGGCGAAGAACCACGACTTCGTGACCATCG
>CAYRBQ010000465.1:0-3754 GCA_964422305.1 uncultured Reyranella sp.
GCGGAAGCGCGCGAGATTGTCGAGAAAAATGCCGAAGATCGCCTCGTTCTGGCCGAGCGAATGGCTGGCCGTGTGCGGCGACACCAGCACGTTGGGCAGATCCCATAACGGCGAGGCCGGATCGAGCGGCTCGCGTTCGAACACGTCGAGGTAGGCGCCCGCGAGCTTGCCCGATTGCAGTGCGGCGACGACGTCAGCTTCCACAGCCACCTCCCCGCGCGACACGTTCACGAAGTGCGATCCGTCCGGCATCGCGGCGAAGGCCGCCGCATTGGCGATGCCGCGCGTCACGTCGGACGCGGGACAGCAGAGGATCAGCCAATCGGCCTGCGGCAGCACGGAGCGGAGATCGCCGTAGGCGATGGTGCGGTCGCAGGGGGCCACCAGCTCGGCCGTGCGCCGCACGCCGGTCACCCGCAGGCCGAGCACCTTCAGCAGCGAGGCGATGTGCCTGCCGATCGGCCCCAGGCCGACGATCACGGCGTGTTGCCCCGTGAGATCGCGCGGCGAGCGCTCGCCCAGCCGCGGCTCCCAGGCGTGGCGTCGCTGGGCATCGGCCAGCATTGGGAAGCGACGGTTGAGAGCGATGATCGCGCCGAGCGTGCTGTGCGCGACCGTAATCGCGGTCGCGCCCGAGGCCGTCGTCACTTTGACGCCGCGGCTGCGCAGCTCCCGGTAGATCGGCCGCTCCGCCCCCGCAGGATGGATCTGCAGCCACTTGAGACCGGGCGATCTGCGCACGACGGCGTCGAAGCCCTCGAGCTCAGGCGTAGGGTTGCTGGGACTCGAAGCGCCCGTCACCTCCCGGGTCATGAAAGCGATGTCTGCCCGGCACGGTCCCTCCGCCGCCAGCGCCTCCTCGGCGGTCAGAAGGACGAGGCTGCTTGCCGGAACGGCGTCGGCAATACGGTCGCCCCAGATGCGACGGGCGTAGGCGGACAGGAGAACCGTAAGCGGACGCGGCGTGATGGTCATGGGCGCGATGGCTGCTAGTCTAGTGGCGACGTCAAAGGGGTCCAGATGCTCACTCTATACTTCTCACCCGGCTCCAGCTCGATGGCAGCGCATATCGCCCTCCACGAGATCGACGTCCCCTTCGAGGGCAAACCGGTTTCCCTGGCGGGCAAGGAGACACGCACGCCGGAATTCCTGGCGATCAATCCCGCCGGCAAGGTGCCGGTTCTGCTGATTGACGGTCGCGCGCTGACTGAGGTGGCTGGCATCCTGTTTTACCTGGGACGTGCCTTCCCAGAAGCAAAGCTCCTGCCAATAGGCGCCCCCGAGACCGAAGCGCAGATCGTGTCCTGGATGTCCTACATCGCCTCGACCATCCATCCGGCGCGGCGCGAGGGGCTGGAGGCTGCACGCGAGGTCTACAGGGTGGCCGACAAGCGGCTGGGCAGCGGCGGCTGGATCACCGGACAATATTCCATCGCCGACATCCACCTGTTCCGCCTGTTCTGGCGCTTCCGCAGTTCGCTCGAGCCCGCGCCCGGTGACTTTCCCAACATCGAGGCACACCACGACCGCATGATGGCGCGGCCGGCGGTGAAGAAGACGATCGAGATCGAGGAGAGGATCGGCTACGCGCTGCCGCGCTAGCAGCGGCCTCAGCCTAGTGCGGCTTCCGATCAAGTTGAACCGCAAGCGGTTCAACTTGATCGGAAACGCGTTGTTCGACGGGCCTCGACCATGGGCATAGTCCGTTCGGCTGATTCCAGCCGAACGGACTATGCTTTAGGCGCGGTTCAGCACACGCCAGACCTTCTCGGGCGTCACCGGCATGTCGATATGAGTGACACCGTGTGTGGAGAGCGCGTCGACGATCGCGTTCATCACCGACGGCAGCGCACCGGCGCAGCCCGCCTCGCCGCAACCCTTCACGCCCAGCCGGTTGGTCTTGCACGGCACCGAGTAGGGCTCGATCGAGAAGTCCGGCGCGTCGGTGGCGCGCGGCATGGCGTAGTCCATGAAGGAACCGGCGATCGGCTGGCCCTGCGGATCGTAGACCGTGCGCTCCATCAGCGCCTGGCCGATACCCTGAATCACGCCGCCATGTGCCTGGCCCGCCACCAGCATCGGATTGATGACCGTGCCGAAGTCGTTGACCATGAGGTAGCGCACCACCTCGATCATGCCGGTGTCCGGGTCGATCTCGATCTCCGCGACGTGGCACCCGTTGGGGAACGAGAACGGCGGATTGTCCGAGATGTGGCTGACGTCGAGCGACTGCGGCAGGTCGGCCGGCAGCTTGAGCCCGCCCCGCAGCCTGTCCGCCAGCTCGACGATCGAGATGCTGCGGTCGGTGCCGGCGATCACGTAGCGGCCCTTCACGAACTCGATGTCCGCCATCGCCGCCTCGAGCACGTGGGCCGCGATCTGCCTGCCCTGCTCGATCAGCTTGTCGCCTGCTTCGAGGAAGGCCTGGCTGCCGACCAGCGCCGACTTCGAGCCACCGGTGCCGCCGCCGACCTTGAGCTGGTCGGAGTCGCCCTGCAGCAACCGGAAGCGATCGAAGGGGATGCCGGTCTGCTCGCTCAGCACCTGCGCGAACGGCGTGGCGTGGCCCTGGCCGTAGTCGAGCGTACCCGACAGCATCGTGATCGTGCCGTCGCCCTCGAAGCGGATGCCGCCATACTCCTTGGCTGGCGGGCCGGTGACCTCGAGGTAGGAGCCGACGCCTCGGCCGCGCAACTTGCCGCGCCTCGCGCTCTCGGCCTTACGCGCCTCGAAGCCGGTCCAGTCGGAAGCCGCCAGCGCCTTGTCGAGCACGGCGGTGAACTCGCCGGAATCGTAGTTCATGCCCGATGGCGCCTTGTACGGCATCTGCGTCGGCGCGATGTGGTTGCGTCGTCGCAGCTCGACCCGGTCGATGCCCATCTCGCGGGCCGCCGTGTCGATCAGGCGCTCCATGTAGTAGTTGCCTTCGGGCCGGCCGGCGCCGCGATAGGCCGCGACGGGCGTGGTGTTGGTGAACACGACCTGCGAGTTCACCTCCATCGCCGGTGTCGCATAGACGTCGATCAGGTTCTTCACCGCGTTGGTGGTCGCGGGCATCGGCGGATAGATGTAGGCGCCGGCATTGCCGGTGCCGCTGAGACGAACGGCGAGGAAGCAACCGTCCTTGTCGAGGGCAAGCTCGGCGACGCGTTGGTGGTCGCGCCCCGCATGGTCGCTGAGGAAGCTCTCGGAGCGCTCGTCGGTCCACTTCACCGGCCGGCCGAGCTTCTTCGAGGCGAGCAGCAGCGGGCCGTACTCCGGATAGACTTGGCTCTTCATGCCGAACGAGCCGCCGACATTGCCGGTCAATACGCGCACCTTGTCGGGCGGGACCTGCAGCACGTCCTTGGCCAGGCCGCCGCGGATGCCCATCACGCCCTGGCAGCCGACATGGAGCGTCCAGCGTTCCGACTTGGGATCGTAGGAGCCGATCGCCGAGCGCGGCTCCATGGCGTTGACGACGATGCGGTTGGAATTGATCTCGAGCCGCGTCACGTGCGCGGCCGCGGCGAACGCCTTCTTCACCGCCTCGGCATCGCCGTAATGGAAGTCGAGCACGAGATTGCCCGGCGCCTCGTCGTGGATCTGCGGCGCCCCGGGCTTCAGTGCCTCGGCCGGACTGGTGACGGCGGGCAGCTCCTCGATGTCGAGATCGACCGCCTCGGCTGCATCCTTCGCCTGCACCGCCGTGTCCGCCACGACGCAGGCCACTGCCTCGCCGACATAGCGCACCTTGCCCTTGGCGAGCGACGGA
>CAYRBQ010000466.1:0-3738 GCA_964422305.1 uncultured Reyranella sp.
GGGCTTGGAGCAGTTGATGACGTTGTAGACGATGTCGCGCGCTTCCTTCCAGGTGCGGAGCAGCGCGTTGTAGTCGGTCATGTTCTTTTCGATGATGTCGAAGTCGCCGCCGGCCGAGAACACCTTTCCGCCGGCGCCCTGGAGGATGACGCAGTTCACCGTGTCGTCGCCGTCGATGTCGCGCCACACCTCGACCAGCTCGCGATGCATGATCGCGTCGGTCGCGTTGTACTTCTCCGGCCGGTTCATCGTGACCCGCAGCACCTTGGGGTGCGGGCGGTCGAACAACAGGCGCTGATACCGGTTTTGCCAAGCGGACATGGGGTCTCCTCCGTTGCCCGGAGGTTAGCACGGTCAATTGAACCATGGACCTCCTCGGGCGCCGGGGAATGGCATGCCGCTTGCGTTGCAGAACGCGCGCAGTTGGGTGCGCAGGGAGGCGATCATGCAGGCAACGAAGTGGGTGTTCGGCGCTGCGGTGGCGTTGCTTTCGTTTTCGGCGGAGGCGCAGACGATCCGCGCCGTCATGCATGCCGACATCAAGATCATCGATCCGATCTGGACCTCGGCCTACAACGTCCGGAACTACGGCTACATGGTCTACGACACGCTGCTGGCCATGGACGAGAAGCTCGCCGTGCAGCCGCAAATGCTCGAAGGCTGGAAGATCAGCGACGACAAGCTGACCTACACCTTCACCCTGCGCGATGGGCTCAAGTTCCACGACGGCGCGCCGGTCACCTCGGCGGACTGCATCGCCTCGCTGCAGCGCTGGGCGCCCAAGGACGCGATGGGCCAGAAGCTCTTCTCGCTGGTCAAGGAGCTGAAGGCGATCGATGACAAGACCTTCACCATGGTGCTGGCCGAGCCTTACGGTCTCGTCCTGGAGTCGCTCGGCAAGCCGAGCTCGACGGTGCCGTTCATCATGCCGAAGAGGGTCGCCGACACGCCGAACAACGTGCAGATCAGCGATCCCACGGGATCGGGGCCGTTCGTCTTCCGCAAGGACCTGTGGCGGCCGGGGGAGAAGACGGTCTACGACAAGTTCAAGGACTACAAGCCGCGATCGGAGCCGGCCTCTGGACTGGCGGGCGGCAAGGTGGTGAACGTCGATCGCGTCGAGTGGCTCAACATCACCGACGCCCAGACCGCGGTGAATGCGCTGTTGAGCGGCGAGATCGACTATATCGATCAGCCGGAGATCGAGCTGCTGCCGCTGCTCGCCAAGGACAAGAACGTCGTCGTCGGCAGCTACAACAAGCTCGGCGGGCAGCTCAATGTCCGCTTCAACACGCTGCACAAGCCATTCGACAATGCCAGAATCCGGCAGGCGGTGTTCTACGCGCTCAACCAGAAGGATTTCCTGGTCGCCGGATTCGGCGACGAGAAGTACTACAAGGAATGCAAGGCGCTGTTCATCTGCGGCACGCCCTACGCCACCGACAAGGGCTTCGAGGACAAGCTCAACTCCGACTTCGCCAAGTCGAAGGAGATCCTGAAGCAGGAAGGCTATGATGGCACGCCCGTCGTCCTTCTCTATGCGACCGACACCCAGACGGGGCGGCTGACGCCGATCCTGAAGTCGCTGCTGGAGCGGGGCGGCTTCGTCGTCGACATGCAGGCGATGGACTGGCAGACCGTGCTGTCGCGGCGCACCCGCAAGGAGCCGCCGGACAAGGGCGGTTGGCATGCCTTCATCACCACCTGGGTATCCGCGGATCTGCTCCACCCGATCATGATGTCCTACATCGCCGCCACCTGCGAGAAGGCCAATGTCGGTTGGCCATGCGATCCGCAGATGGAGAAGCTGCGCGATGCCTTCGCGCGCGCGACCGGGGAGGTCGAGCGCAAGGAGCTGGCGGTTGCCATCCAGGTGCGCGCCTCGGAGTATCCGATGTACGTCAACCTGGGCCAGTACAACATGCCGGTCGCAATGCGCACCACCATCACCGGACAGCTTTCCGGACCGGTGCCGATGTTCTGGAACATGAAGAAGCAGCAATAGGCCGGTCGACCATCGAACGGCCGCCAAGGGGGAAACGTTGACCATCGTGATCCACAACGCCGCCATCGTCACCGTCGATGATGGTGACACGGTGCATTACAACGCGGCCATCGCCATCGAGGGCGACCGCATCGCCGCGATCGGGCCGAGCGCGGAGCTGCTGGCGCGCTATCCCGCGGCGGAGAAAGTGGATGGCAGCGGCAAGCTCGTCATGCCGGGCTTCGCCAACATCCACACGCACTTCACCATGACCCTGGCGCGCGGTGTGTTCGAGGATCTGTCGCCGTCGCACAAGCCGCCGTTCACTGGCGGCCTGTCGCCGATCCCGCTGCCCGACATGACGCCCGAGGAGCGCCGGGCCTTCGCACTGCTCGGCGCGTTGGAAGCGCTGCGCAGCGGCACCACACATGTGCTCGAGGACTCGAACGACGTCGATCACTACGCAGGCGCGCTGGCCGACACCGGCATGCGCTTCCTGCTCGCCGAGCGGGCCTACGACCGCATCGGCAGCTCGATCGGCGATCCCGCGCCCTACCAGCTCGACCGGGCACTCGGCCAGAAGCACATCAAGAACATCGAGCGCAACCACCGCGACTGGAACGGCAGGGCCGACGGGCGCATGCGCATCGCCATCTCCGCCTGGGCGCCTGACATGTGCTCGCCGGAGTTGCTGCAGGACCTGAGCGCGCTGCAGAAGCAGCTCGACACCCGCATCACCATTCACCTCAATCAGATCTGGGGCGAGGTGGCGGCCGTGCGCGCCCACCGCAATTGCCTGCCAACCGAGTACCTTGCCGACCTCGACTTCCTGAACGACCGCATCATCTGCGCCCATTGCCGCTGCATGGAGCCGTCCGAGGAGAAAATCCTGGGCGAAGCCAAGGTCAACGTCTCGTTCAACTCCGCCATCGCCGCCCGCCGAGGCCTCAGCCCGAGGGTCGCGGACCTGGAGAAGTACGGCTGCAACGTCGGCATGGGCTCGGACAACATGGCCGAGGACATGGTCGAGGTGATGCGCACCGGCCTGTTCATGGAGCGCGTCCGGCGCTCGGACGGTCGCGAACCGACACCTGAGCAGGCGCTGCGCTGGGCGACGCGCAACGGCTATCGTGCGCTGGGCGTGCCTGACGGTGGGTGGCTGGCGCCGGGCAACAAGGCCGACCTTGTCGTGATCGACCTCCAGAGGGCGCATCTCATCCCCGTGCTGCGGGTCGTCTCGGACTTCGTGCACAACGGGCAGGCGCGCGACGTGCAGTCGGTGATGGTCGACGGCAAGTGGGTGATGAAGGACGGCGCCGTGCTGACGATGGACGAGGAGGCGATCCTGCGCGACGCACAGCGCATCGCCAACACGGCCTGGTCGAGGACCTTCAAGACCCGCTTCAAGCCGCCCGCAGGATTCTCCCCCGACGCGCTACCGTAACCTTCAGCGGCGTCTGTTGCCTGCGTTCTGCGAGCTGGCAAAGCGCACGGCTTCCTCCGCCGCGTCGACCAGGGCACGCGCCTTGAGCACGCTCTCCTGGAACTCGGCCTCGAGGTCGGAGTCGGCCACGACGCCGACGCCCGCTTGGACGTACATCGTGTCGTCCTTCACCAGCGCGGTGCGGAGCAGAATGCAGGTATCCATCGAACCGTTGGCCGCGAAGTAGCCGGCGCACCCGGCGTAGATGCCGCGCCGCACCGGCTCGACCTCGTCGATGATCTCCATGGCGCGGACCTTGGGCGCGCCCGAC
>CAYRBQ010000467.1:0-3717 GCA_964422305.1 uncultured Reyranella sp.
GGGCACGAAGATCGTGGCCGTCGAGACCGAGGGCACGCCCACCCTGCACGAGGCGCTGAAGGCCGGCTGTCCCGTCGATGTCGCGATCTCGGGCATCGCCGCCGACGCGCTGGGCGCCAGCCGCATCGGCACGCCCAACTTCGAGGTCGCGCGGAAGCTCGTGAAGCACTCGGTGCTGGTGAGCGACGACGCCGTGCGCGCTGCCCAGCGCGCGCTCTGGGAAGAGCTGCGCGTCGTGGCCGAACCGGCCGGCGCGACCGGCCTCGCGGCCCTCATGGCCGGCGCCTACAAGCCGGCCGTCGGCGAGCGCGTGGCGACGCTGGTGTGCGGCGCCAATACCGATCCGGGGTTGGTCGTTTAAAGGGTTCCGAGGCCTTGATCGACTATAGCGAAACTGCTATAGTCTTGCATGAACAAGAAGCCCGTCTATTGGGTCGGTTCAAGCAAGCAGGATCTGAGTGCCTTTCCTCAGCCGGTGAAGGATGTGGTGGGCTTCGCGTTGCATCAGGCGCAGGTCGGCGAGAAGCACGAGGCGGCCAAGCCCTTGAAGGGTTTTGGCGGAGCCGGTGTTCTGGAGATCGTGGAAGATCACGACGGCGAGACGTATCGGGCGGTCTACACCGCCAAGTTTCGGAATGCGCTCTATGTCCTGCACGCCTTTCAGAAGAAGTCCCGCAAGGGCATCAAGACGCCTCAGTCGGATATCGATCTGATCAGGGAAAATCTAAGGGCCGCGGAGAAAGACTCCAAAGCCGAACTCGAGTCGAAGGAGACACCAAATGCCAAGCGTCCGTAGTGCCCACGTAGCTCGTGGCAGCGGGAACGTCTTTGCCGATCTCGGATTTGCCAACGCGGAAGATCACCTCGTCAAAGCCGAGCTGGTGAGCGAGCTCAAGCACATCATCGATCGCGAAGGATGGAGCCAGGCTGAGGCTGCCAAGGTGATGGGCATGGCTCAGCCCGATGTCTCGCGGCTGTTGCGCGGCCAGTTCTCGAACTACTCTCTCGACCGGATCATGCGCTTTCTGACGGCGGCCGGCTGTGCCGTCGACATCACCTTGAGGCCGAAAGGGAAGCGGGCGCACACCATCCGGTTCGGTGTCCGGAAAGCGGCCTGAGGGGCAAGCATCCGTGCGCTATCCGATTCTCATCGAGGAAGGAACCGACACCGGGGCGTTCGGTGTCGTCGTGCCCGATCTTCCGGGCTGCTTCTCGGCCGGCGATACGCTCGACGAGGCGTTGGACGCCGCCAGGGAGCCGGCGGCAGCGTGGATCGACACGGCCTTGGATCAGGGAATGCCGGTGCCGGCTCCCTCCACTCTGGAGGTGGCTCGCAAGCTGCGCGGCTACAAGGGCTGGACCGTGGGCCTGATCGATCTGGAGGACCAGCTCTTTGACGACACGGTCGAGAGGGTCAACATCACCTTGCCGCGGCGCGTGCTGCGTCGTCTCGACGACATGGCGCGCACCACGGGCCAGAGCCGCAGTGGGCTGATTGCGCGGCTGACCGTCGCGTCGCCGGCCGGAAGCAAGGGCCGGCCGGTGCGCCGCCGCGTCGGCTGAACGGGTGACAGCATTGGATTGCCGCGCCAACACTGATCGGGGCTCGGTGGCGTAGCCCTTCCCATCGGCCGCCCCTTGCGCTGTTATCCCGGGAACAAAGCGACCAGGGGAAACGCTCAGCATGGCAAAGACTCCGAAGCTCAACGGCAAGGGCAAGCCGGTCGCCGTCGTCATCGGCGCCACGTCGAAATGGCAGGCCGATGGCCGCAACACGAAGCTGGCGCACGGCAAGCCCGTGGACGACAGCCATCTGCCCGTCGGCGTGCGCTGGGGCATCGGCGGCGCCGTCGCCCAGAAGTTCGCGGCCGAGGGCTTCTTCGTCGTCTTGACGACGCGAGCCGCCGCCAATGCCTCGGCGCTCGAGGCGGCGATCAGGGCGCAGGGCGGCGAGTGCGCCATCGTCGAGCTCGATCTCTCGAAGCAGGAGTCGGTCGCCGCGGCCTTCGCCACGATCCGCAGCGATGCCGGCGACCCGCATGTCGTGGTCTACAACGCGGGCTATCTCGAAGGCCGCGACCTGCCGCCGGAGAAGGAGCTGCTCGAACACATCCCGGTCGAGATGTTCGACACCGCCCAGCACATCGCCAGCCGCGGCCCGTTCCTGGTCGCAAAGGAAGTCCTGCCGGCGATGCGCAGGCGCGGCGAGGGCTCGTTCTTCTTCTCCAACAACTCGAGCTCGCTGCGCGGCCGCAAGCGCATGACCGGCCAGTCGCTCTACTATCCGCGGGTGATGATGCGCACCCTGGCGCAGGTCCTCACCGAGGAATATTCCGAGCACGGCGTGCACGTCGCCAATATCGTGATCGACGGCCTGATCGACTCGCCCGGCACGCGTGCCCTGCCGCACGCCCGGCAGAATCCCGATCGGGTGATGAACCCGGTGAAGATCGCCGAGGCCTTCTGGTACCTGCACACCCAGGACCGGTCGGCCTGGACGCACGAACTGCAGCTCACGCCGTTCTCGACCAAGCCGAGCTATTGAGGAGGAAGCGATGCCCGCCGACAGCATCAGCGCGCAGATCAGCTCGCACCTCGCCGTCCGCAAGGACTGGCTCGCCAGCCGCCCGGAGGCCGCGCTCGAACCCGCCCTGCCGATCGTCGATCCGCACCATCACCTGATCGACCGGCCGGAGAGCGGCACCTACCTGATGCCGGACCTGCTGGCGGATATCGGCAGCGGCCACAATGTCGTGGCCACCGTCTATCTCGAATGGCTGTCGATGTACCGCGCCGATGGTCCCGAGGAGATGCGGCCGGTGGGCGAGGTCGAGTTCGCGAACGGGGTCGCGGCGATGAGCGCCAGCGGCGGCTACGGCACGCCGCGCCTCTGCGCCGGCATCGTGGGCCATGCCGACCTCATGCTCGGCGCGCGCGTCGCCAAGGTCCTCGAGGCGATGATCGCGGCGGGCGGCGGCCGGTTCCGCGGTATCCGCTACATCGCGTCCAGCGATCTCGACCAGGCGCAATGGGGCGCCACCTTCATGCGGCCGCCGGGCCTGCTGCGCGACGGCAAGGTGCGCGAGGGCTTCGCGCAACTGGCGCCCCTGGGCCTCAGCTTCGACGCCTGGGTCTTCCATCCCCAGCTCGGCGACGTGGTCGACCTGGCGCGGGCCTTTCCGCAAACGCAGATCGTGCTGAACCATGTCGGCGGCGCGATCGGGCTCGGCCGCTACAAGGGCAAGCGCGATGAGGTGTTCGCCGACTGGAGCGCCCGCATCCGCGAGCTGGCGGCCTGCCCCAACGTCCATGTGAAGCTGGGCGGTCTCGGCATGAAGATGTTCGGCTTCGACTTCCACGAAGGCGAGCGGCCACCCAGCTCCGAGCAGCTCGCCGCCGCGTGGCGGCCCTATGTCGAGACCTGCATCTCGGCGTTCGGCCCGCGCCGCGCGATGTTCGAAAGCAACTTCCCCGTCGACAAGGGCTCCTACGCCTACGGCGTCTTCTGGAACGCCTGCAAGAGACTGGCCGAGGGTGCGAGTGCCGCGGAGAAGGCCGACCTGTTCCACGAGACGGCGTCGAGGTTCTATCGGCTGGGGCTTTGACTGTTTCGCATGCATTGCCAGCAACCGCTCGCGGTAACGTGAGTTGCAGGTTCAGCAGGTTCTGGTATGAATTATCTATAGGCTGGCGCTTCCCGCGCCGGCCTTTTTCTTT
>CAYRBQ010000468.1:0-1225 GCA_964422305.1 uncultured Reyranella sp.
GCCGGGCCGTCCCAAGGCTCCATCACGCCGTTCACGTAGTTGTACATGGCGCGACGCTCGGGCGGCACGGTCGGGTTCGATGCCGAGGCCTCCGGGATCATCATCGTCTTGACCATCGGCAGGTTGCGATGGCCACGCACCAGCAGCTCGAACACGTTGTCGAGCGCGGAGGAATCGGAGGCGCCGGGCTGGATGATCGGCTTCAGGTCCTCGATGGCGCGCCCGAAGCTCTCGTGCTCAAGCCGCGCCTCGTGGCTCTTCATCCAGTTGACGTTGCCCAGGATGGTGTTGATCTCGCCGTTGTGCGCCAGCACGCGGAACGGCTGCGCCAGCTTCCATTGCGGGAAGGTGTTGGTCGAATAGCGCTGGTGGAAGATCGCGAAGCGCGAGGTGAAGCGCTCGTCGAGCAGGTCGGGATAGAAGGCGCTGAGATGCTCGGCGAGGAACATGCCCTTGTAGACGACCGAGCGGCACGACAGCGAGCAGACGTAGAACTCGCCGATGTTCTCCGCGATCGCCGCCTTTTCGATGCGCCGGCGCAGGATATAGAGCTGCTTCTCGAACTCGCGGTTGTCGAGCCTTTGGTCGCCGCGGCCGATCAGGATCTGTTCGATCTCGGGCCGCGTCTCGTTGGCCTTGGCGCCGATGCAGGAGATGTCGACCGGCACCTGGCGCCAGCCCAGGATCGAGTGGCCGAAGCGCAGGATCTCGGTCTCGACGATGGTGCGGCAGCGTTCTTGCGCGCCGAGGTCGGTGCGCGGCAGGAACACCATGCCGACGGCGAGCCGGCCGACCTGCGGGAGTTCGCCACTGGCATCGCGGACATACTCCTTGAAGAAATCCTGCGGGATCTCGACGTGCAGGCCCGCGCCGTCGCCGGTCTTGCCGTCGGCGTCGACGGCGCCGCGGTGCCACACGGCCTTCAATGCATCGATGCCGGCCACTACCACGTCACGGCGTCGCTTGCCGTCGAGCGCCACGACCAGGCCCACGCCGCAGGAGTCGATCTCCTGGGCGGGGTTGTAGCCGTAGGCCTCGGTAAGCGTGGCGGTACCGGTCTGGTAGTCGCGGACGAACTGGGCGGCATCGAAAGGACGTGCGGACATTGGTCTATCCTTCCCGTGGCTTTCCCCCTCCGGCCCCGTGGGGCACCAACCCCCCCACACCGGGGGGGGGGGGGGGGGGGGGCACGGCCCCACCCGGGGGGGGGGGGGGTTTTGAGTAG
>CAYRBQ010000468.1:1235-3677 GCA_964422305.1 uncultured Reyranella sp.
CCGGCCCTTTGGGCCACCTCCCCCGTCAGACGGGGGAGGGTTGGGGAGGGGGACAGGGCACGACGGGTGTGGCGGTGTGTTGATCAGTCGGAGAAGAGCTTGCCGGCTTCGGCCCAGTTCTCTTTCTTGATGTCGGTGAGGATGATCTGGACGGCATCCGGCGTGCAGCCCAGCGCCTTGCAGGTCGCGTCGGTCAGCTCCTTTGCGAGTTTGCGGCGCTGATCGAGCGTGCGGCCCTCGAACATCTGTACGTTGATCATCGGCATCGTGTCTCTCCCTACTCTCAGTTCTTGTGGCTGATGGTGACGTGCCCGGGCAGTGCGGCGACGCGTGCCATCCAGGCGTTGACGTTGGCGTACTTCGACAGGTCGAACTCGCCCTCGTGCGCGACGTGCGTGTAGGCATAGAGCGCCACGTCGGCGAGACCGAAGGTCTCGTCGACGAAGAAGCGCCGTGTCGCCAGGTGCTTCTCCATCACGTCGAGTGCGGCGTATCCGCCCTTCATCTTGTTGGGCAGATCCATCTCCTGCAGAGGCGACAGTTTCGGCAGGTAGTGCTTCCAGAAGCGCGCCACGGCGATGTAGGGCTCGTGGCTGTACTGCTCGAAGAACATCCACTGCAGCGTCTCGGCGCGCGCCTTGCGGTCCTTGGGCGCGAGCTTGGAGCCCTCGGCCAGGTACCAGATGATGGCGCCGGACTCGAAGAGATGACTGCCGTCCTCGAGCTCGAGCGTGGGGATGCGGCCGTTGGGATTGCGCTTCAGGAACTCCGAGGTGCGCGTCTCGCCCTTCAGGATGTCGCGCTCGACCAGCTTGAAGGGAATGCCGAGGTGCGCCAGCACCAGCCGGCACTTGTAGCCGTTTCCCGAGTCCATGTAGTCGTAGAGCGTCAGCATCGTGTCCTCACTCGGCCGCGATCTTGTGCGCGGCCCCATGCGCAGATCGGGTCTTCGTCGTCAGGTAGCCGTGGATGCGCTCGGCGGCGTCGCGGCCGTCGCGCACCGCCCACACCACGAGCGAGGCGCCGCGCACGATGTCGCCGGCGGCGAACACGCCGTCGAGGTTGGTCATCATCGAGCGCCAGTCGATCTTGAGCGTGCCCCAGCCGGTGACGCCGAGATCGGGCGCCGCGAACATCGTCTGCATGTCCTCGGGGTCGAAGCCCAGCGCCTTCAGCACCAAATCGGCCTCGATGTTGACGTGGCTGTTGGGAATCTCCTGCGGCGTCTGGCGGCCCGAGGCATCGGGCATGCCGAGATGGATGCGCACCGAGCGCACATGACTCACCTTGTCCTTGCCGAGGAAAGCCTGCGGCGCGGAGAGCCACACGAACTCCACGCCCTCTTCCTCCGCATGCTTCACCTCGCGCTGCGAGCCCGGCATGTTGGCGCGGTCGCGGCGGTAGAGGCACTTCACCGACTTGGCGCCCTGGCGCACCGCGGTGCGCACGCAGTCCATCGCCGTGTCACCGCCGCCGATGACGACGACGTTCTTGCCCTTGGCGTTCAGCGCGCCCGATTCGAAGCCAGCGACCTTGTCGCCGAGGCCGTGCCGGTTGGACGCCGTGAGATAGTCGAGCGCCGGCGCGATGCCAGGCAGGCCGACGCCCGGCGCATGGATGTCGCGCGCCTTGTATACGCCGGTCGCGATCAGCACCGCGGCGTGGCGGCTACGCAGCTCGTCCATGGTGACATCGCGGCCGACTTCGCAGTTCAGGTGGAACGTCACCTTGGAGTCGCGCAGCAGCTTCTCGCGGCGCTGCACGATCTCCTTCTCGAGCTTGAAGTTCGGGATGCCGTAGATCAGCAGGCCGCCGACGCGATCGTAGCGATCGTAGATCGCGACCTGGTAGCCCTTGCGGCGCAGTTGCTCGGCGGCGGCGAGGCCGGCGGGACCGGCGCCCACGATGCCGATGCTCTCCGCGCGCTCGCGCCGCGGCGCGATCGGCTTCACCCAACCGCGCTGCCACGCCGTGTCGGTGATGTACTTCTCGACCGAGCCGATGGTGACGGCCTCGAAGCCCTTCTCGATGACGCAGTTCCCCTCGCAGAGACGGTCCTGCGGGCAGATGCGGCCGCAGATCTCCGGGAAGTTGTTGGTCGCCGACGAGAGTTCGTAGGCCTCGTCGAGCCGGCCTTCGGCGGTGAGCTTCAGCCAGTCCGGGATGTTGTTGTGCAGCGGGCAGTGGACCTGACAGAAGGGCACGCCGCATTGCGAGCAGCGCGACGCCTGCTCGTTGGCCTTGGTGGCGGCGAATTCGCGGTAGATTTCGTCGAAGTCATGCGCACGCTCCGAGGCGCTGCGCTTTTCCGGCATCGCCTGGGCGGTCTGTACGAACTTCAGCATCTTCTCGGCCATGGCGCGCTCCGGTGACCTGCCGGCTGGTCGAAGGGAAGAAGGGCGGCAGGTCGGGTCTTGGGGACAGAGACACCCCAAGCGGCGG
>CAYRBQ010000469.1:0-3674 GCA_964422305.1 uncultured Reyranella sp.
GGGGGAGGAGGACGCTTCCCTTCCCCCGTCTCGGGGGGAAGGTGGCGCGTAGCGCCGGAAGGGGGTCAGGTCGCCGCGATCAGGTCGCTCGCCCGCTCGGCGATGACGTTGGTCGCGGCGTAGGTGTTGCCCGAGACCATGGTCGGCATGCACGAGGCGTCGGCGACGCGCAGCCCCTGCAGGCCGATCACGCGCATCGAGGCGGGATCGACCACGGCCATCGGATCGGTGCCGAGCTTGCAGCTTCCGACGGGGTGATAGGTCGTCGAGCCGGTGGCACGGGCATGGGCCATCCATTGCTCGTCGGTCTGGACCGCCGGTCCCGGCAGGTTCTCCTCGATCACATAGTCCTTGAGCGGCGGTGTGGCGAGCAGCTTGCGCAGGTACTTCATCGCCGCCAGCAGGGCGTCGCGGTCGTGCTGAACGGCAAGGTAATTCGGCTGGATCTCGGGCTTGGCCGTGGGATCGGCCGACAGCGCCTTCACGTGTCCCGTGCTCTCCGGCCGGAGCTGCGAGCAGCCGAGCGTCATGCCCGGCACACGGTCGAGCTCCGACGTGCCGTAGCGGCCGGGCATGTAGCTCGCCGGCGCGAAGTAGAGCTGCATGTCGGGCGTGGCGAGGCCCGGCCGGGTCTTGAAGTAGCCGCCGGCATGGCTGGGAGCCGCGGTCAGCAGGCCCTTGCGCGTGAAGGCGTAGCGCAGCACCTCGGCCACCAGCGGCAGGCCGCGGCTCTTCTCGTTGAGCGACGGGGCACCCTTCACCAGCGCCGAGACCCGCACGGCATAGTGGTCGCGGAAGTTGCGGCCGACGCCGGGCAGGGCGTGCTTCACCGGAACGCCGATGGCGCCGAGATCGTCGGCATTGCCGATGCCCGAGATCTGCAGGAGCTGCGGCGTGTTGATGGCGCCGCCCGACAGGATCACGTCGCGGCGCGCCTTCACCTGCTTGGTCTGGCCGCCTTGGCGGTAGGTGATGCCGGTCGCCCGCTTGCCCTCGAGGTCGACTTTCTCGACCAGCGCGTGGGTGATCACGCGCACGTTCGGCCGCTTCATCGCGGGCTTCAGATAGGCGTCGACCGGGCTCCAACGCCGGCCGCCGCGCATCATGTTCTGGTAGAGCAGCGTGCCTTCCTGGTCGCCGCCGTTGTAGTCGGGCGTGCGCTTCAGCCCGAGCGCCTCGTTGGCCGCCATGAAGGCATCGCTCAGCACATGCGGGTCGCGCTGGTCCTCGATGTAGAGCGGGCCCTCGCGGCCGCGCACGTCGTCGCTGCCGCCGACCCGCCGCTCGGCGCGCTTGAAGTAGGGCAGCAGGTCGTCCCACGACCAGCCGCGGCAGCCCAACTGCGCCCAGGTATCGTAGTCGGCCGACTGGCCGCGCACGTAGAGATGGCCGTTGATCGAGCCCGAGCCGCCCAGCACCTTGCCGCGCGGGAATTTTATCTTCCGGCCGTCGATGTGCGGGCCGGGCGCGGTCTCGTAGCCCCAGTTGAGATTGTCGTTGTAGACGGTCTTGTTGAAGCCGGCCGGGACCTTGATCCAGATGTGGTTGTCGCTGCCGCCGGCCTCGATGACGGCGACGCTGTGCTTGCCCGATTCGGAGAGGCGGTTGGCGAGCACGCAGCCCGCGGCGCCCGCGCCCACGATCACGTAGTCGAACTCGTCCATCTGGTTCTCCCCCTCCTGTCGTCCTGAGCGTAGCGAAGGACCTTGCCGAACGATCAATGCCGATTGCTGGGCTGGCGCGAGATCCTTCGCTGCGCTCAGGATGACATGAGACTCATGCCGCCACGACAAGAGTTGACGCCAGTTGCCGCACCGACTTCACCATGGCCATGGCGACCAGCTTGCCGGTCTTGCGGTTCTCCTCGCTGACGGCCACGTCCTCCATGAAGGTGAAGCGGCCGAACGTGCCCTTGGCTTCCAGCTCGACAATGTGCGTCGTGATGGTCGGGTCGGCCACGATGACGACCCGGGTCCTGTCGAGACCGAGGCCCGACAGCGCGGCGGCGGCCGAAATGTTGACGTTCTGCGGATAGAGCCTGGCGCCCTCGCGCACCGGCCCGTCGAACACGGTGTGCGGCGCCTTCAACCCGTCGAGGTCGACCAGTGTCTCGGCAACGGTGCCCTTCCAGGCCGACGGGTCCTTGCGCACCGTGACGGTGACGCTCTCCAGTCCGCCGACCGCGGCACTGCTCAATATGTCGAGCGCGCCGATGCCGGCCGAAGGCAGGATCAGCCGCGCGCCACTGGCCTTCGCCGCCGCCAGCAGGCGGTCGAACAGGGCGGTATCGGTGAACGCGCCGACCGAGGTGACGAGGAAATCCGCACCGCCTTCCAGCACGCGCTGGCCGTGCGTGCGCACCGCCTCGTGGCCGGCGCATTCGGCGACCGCGTCGAACGCGTGCGCGAAGAACCGGTCGGGCTCGTGGGTGAGCAAGCCTTCCTTGCGAGCACGTTTCACCAGCACCGACACCAGCTCGATGTTCGCCAGCCCCGCCGCCTCGACATGCTTGCCGATGGCGCCGTAGCCGATCATTCCGAGACGAACCGCAGGTCGGGCAGTCACGCGAGCCTGTCCTCGATCCAGCGAGCCCAGGCGATGAGCTGGTCGTCGCTCCCGTGCTTGCCCACGAGCTGTACCGAGAGCGGCAGGCCGAACGGCCCGCTGTTGAAGGGCAACGCGATGCAGGGCGTGCCGAGCAGGGTCCAGAAGCGGTTGAACAGCGGATCGCCGGTGTTGCCGAGCCCGGAAGGCGCCTCGCCCTTGGCGGCGGGCGTCAGCAGCAGGTCGAACTTCGACCAGGCATCCGCGAGCTGCGCCACGGCGGTGCGCTTGCGCTTCTTGGCATCGGCGTACTGGCGCGCGTTCACGGCGTCGCCATCGATCATCACCTGCTTCATGGTGGGCGAGAAGAGATGGGAGAAGCGCTCGCGTTCCCTGGCGTAGGACTGCGTCGCCTCTTTCGTCATGATCCGGTTCTGGGCTGGCACGAGGCCGGTCCAGGAGTCGGGCGCCACCCATTCGCGGACCTTGGCGCCGGCCGCGCGCAAGGTGCGGGCGGCTTCCTCGATGTTCTTCCTGTTGTAGGGATCGGCCTGGTCCCACCACGGCGTGCGCACCAGGCCGATGCGCGGCGCCACGCCACGGGCCGGCGGGTCGGCCGGCGCATGGCCGTAGGCGGCGCGGATCAGCGCCAGGTCGTTGGCCTCGCGGGCGAAGAAGCCCAACGTGTCGAGGCTCTTGGCGTAGGTCTTCACGCCGGACATGTCGGCCCAGCCATAGGTGCCCTTGTAGGCCACAACGCCGTTGAAGGCGCCGGGACGGATCACGGAGCCTGCGGTCTGCGTGCCGTAGCCCACCGGCGCCATGAAATCGGCGACGGCGGCGGCCGAGCCCGAGGAGGAACCGGCCGGCGTGTGGCGGAGATTGTGCGGGTTGTGCGTCTTGCCGGCATGGCCGCCCGCGAACTCGGTGGTCACCGACTTGCCGAGCACGATGGCGCCCGCCTTCACGAGCTGCGCTACGCAGGCCGCATCCTTGCCCACGACATGGTCGCGGTAGATCGGCGAGCCGCAGGTCGTGGGCATCGTCTTGGTGGAGATGATGTCCTTCACCGCGAGCGGGATGCCGTGCAGCGGACCCACGGGGCGCGCCCGCTTGTCGAGAACGTCGGC
>CAYRBQ010000470.1:0-3663 GCA_964422305.1 uncultured Reyranella sp.
AATGCGGGCTTCTTCAGTGCGATCCTGGCGCAGACGAACGTGATGTTCCTGGTCCTGACGCTGATCGTCGTCGTGGCGGCGTTCAATATCGTGTCCAGCCTGGTGATGCTGGTGCGGACCAAGACCGCCGACATCGCGATCCTGCGCACCATGGGCGCGAGCCGAGGCGCCGTCATGCGCATCTTCCTGCTCGATGGGCTCGCGATCGGCGGTGTCGGCACGCTGCTCGGCGTGGTCCTGGGACTCGCCTTCGCCCGCAACATCGAGGCGATCCGGCAGTGGCTGCAGCGCACCTTCGACATCGTCCTGTTCGACGAGACGCTCTATCTGCTGGCCGAGATGCCGTCCCAGATCGAATGGGGCGAGGTGACTGTGATCGCCGGCATGGCCTTGGTCTTCGCCTTGCTGGCCTCGCTCTATCCGGCGCTGCGCGCGGCGCGGCTCGATCCGGTGGAGGGGCTGCGCCGTGAGTGACCGGGCGCCCGCCGTCGAACGCTGGCTGGCGTGGCGCTACCTCGCGACCCGCCAGCGGGAAGGATTCGTCTCCTTCATCGCCATTTTTTCGCTGGTCGGCGTGGCCCTGGGTGTTGCGACGCTGATCGTGGTGCTGTCCGTGATGGGTGGCTTCCGTGAGCAACTGTTGGGTCGCATCATCGGCATGAACGGCCACGTCGTGATCGCGGCCCGCGACGGCATGCTGCAGGCCACGCCCGAGCTTCTGTCGCGGTTGCAGGCTGTCCCCGGCGTCACCGCCGTTCGCCTGACGCTGGAACGTCAGGCCCTGGTGTCGGCGCACGGCCAGACGCGTGGCGCCCAGCTTCGCGGCGTACGCAAGGAAGACCTGATGTCGCGGGACATCGTGGGCAAGAACCTCGTGTTCGGACGGTTGGACGAGTTCGGCACGAAACCCGGCGTCGTACTCGGTGAGCGCCTGCGGCAGGCCATGCAGGTGCGCGTGGGCGAAACCCTGACCCTCGTCACGCACGTCCTGAACCAGAACGGCACAATCGCACCGCGCTATTCAGACTACGAGATCCTCGCGAGCTTCCTGAGCCGCCGATACGAGTTCGACAATTCCCTGATCTTCATGCCGCTCCCCATGCTGCAGGAGGATCTCGGCTACGGCGAGCAGGCGGTGACGTCGGTCGACCTGTTCTTGAGCAATCCGGCGTCGGCGCCGCAGGTGGCAGAAGAGCTGCGGCGATCCCTGGGGCGGGCGGATCTGCGGGTTTCCCACTGGCTTGGCCTCAATGCGAGGTTCGTGGGCGCCCTGCAGGTCGAGCGCGTGATGATGTTCATCATCCTCACCCTGATCGTCGTGGTGGCGGCCATGAACGTCGTGGCGAGCTTCACCATGTTGGTGCGGGTGAAGCGCGGGAGCATTGCAATCCTGCGCACCATGGGCGCGACGCCCGGCACGATCGTGCGCGCCTTCTTTCTCTCCGCCGCCGCGGTCGGCATCGTCGGCACGGCAATCGGTGCGGGGCTCGGTCTGTTGATCTGCGCCAACATGCCGTCGATCGGGCGGCTGCTTTCGGAGATCACCGGCGCCGCCGGCGCCGGCGGTGCGGAAGTCGACTTCATCACATCGATGCCGGTGAGGATCCAGGCGGCCGAAGTGTCGACCATTGTCGCGGTCGCCCTCGTGCTGTCGCTGGCGGCGGCGGCCTATCCGGCCTGGCGAAGCACACGGATCGAGCCCGTCGAAGGATTGCGCCATGAATGACGCTGCTTTTCCGCTGGCCCTGCAGGGCATCCGGCGCACCTTCGTGCAGGGTGAACGGCGCCTCGAGGTTCTGCACGGCGTCTCGCTCGAGCTTCGGCCCGGCGAAATCGTTGCCCTGGTCGGACAGTCGGGCAGCGGCAAGTCGACCCTGCTGCACATCGCCGGTCTCCTGGAGCGTCCGGACGAGGGCGATGTCGTGGTCGATGGCCGTTCGGCCGGTAAGCTCGGAGATCGCGACCGTACGGCGCTGCGGCGGGAGTTCCTGGGCTTCGTCTATCAGTACCATCACCTGCTTCCGGAGTTCTCGGCGATCGAGAACGTGATGTTGCCGCAGATGCTGAACGGCGTGCCGCGCGGTGCGGCTCGGAAGAGGGCGGAAGAGCTGCTGACCATGGTCCGGCTCGGCGACCGCCTGGATCATCGCCCGGGTCGACTTTCGGGTGGCGAGCAGCAGCGCGTGGCGATCGCCCGCGCCGTGGCGAATGCGCCGCGCGTGCTCCTGGCCGACGAGCCGACCGGCAATCTCGACTCGACCACGTCCGAAGCAGTCTTCCAGCAGCTCCTCGCCCTGGTACGCGGGACCGGCATGGCGGCACTGATCGCGACCCACAATCCCGAGCTCGCGGCACGCATGGACCGTACGCTCACGCTGCGTGACGGCGTGTTGGGTGCCTGACTTTCCACAGGATTGAAGGCGATGATGGCCCGTGGCCATCGCAGACTTCGTCCATCTCAAGGTTCGTTCCGCCTATTCGCTCACCGAAGGCGCGAACAAGGTCGATACCATCGTCTCCCTGGCGAAGGGGCAGGCGATGCCGGCCGTCGCCGTCACCGACCGCAACAACCTCTTCGGCGCGCTCGAATTCTCCCAGTACGCCTCGAAGTCGGGCGTCCAGCCGATCGTAGGCTGCGATCTCGGCATCCGCCGCGAGGAAGAGGGCGGCATCGCCACGGCCAGCAAGATCCTGGCTATCGACTGGCTGACCCTGCTGGTCCAGAGCGAGCAGGGGTACAAGAACCTGATGAGGCTGGTGAGCCGCGCACACCTCGAATTCAAGGTCGGCTCGGTGTCGGCGCTTCATCTGAGCGATCTCGAAGGCGCCGTCGAGGGCCTGATCGCCATCACCGGGAGCAACGGCAGCGCCATCGGGCGCCTGCTGGCGGCGGGGCAGGTACCGGCGGCGAGCCACGTGCTGGATCGGCTGCAGAGCCTGTTTCCCGGCCGGCTCTATCTCGAGCTGCAACGCCACGGCGATGACACCGAGCGACGCATCGAGGATCCGCTGCTCGACCTCGCCTACGAGCGCGACCTGCCGATCGTGGCGACCAACGACGTGCACTTTCCCAGGGCCTCCATGTACGAGGCCCACGACGTCCTTCTCTGCATCGAGCAGGGCGCGCACATCGAGGATCCCAACCGTCGCCGCCTGACACCCGAGCACTACTTCAAGCCGGCGGAGGAGATGCGCAAGCTGTTCGAGGATCTTCCCGAAGCCTGCGACAACACCCTCGTGATCGCCCAGCGCTGCGCCTACATGCCGGCGCCGCGCAAACCGATCCTGCCGAGCTACACGAAGCTCGAGGGCCGTTCCGAAGGCGAGGCGCTGCGCGACCTCGCCAGGGCCGGCCTCGACGAGTTGAAGGCCGCGGGACGCCTCGCCGAGAACGTCACCTTCGATCGGTATAATGAACGGCTGACCTATGAACTCGACATGATCGAGAAGATGGGATTCGCCGGCTACTTCCTGATCGTCGCCGACTTCATCCAGTGGGCGAAGGACAACGGCGTGCCGGTCGGTCCGGGCCGCGGCTCGGGCGCGGGCTCGCTGGTCGCCTGGTCGCTCAAGATCACCGATCTCGACCCGCTGCGCTGGGGCCTGCTGTTCGAGCGGTTCCTCAATCCCGAACGCGTGTCGATGCCCGACATCGACGTCGAC
>CAYRBQ010000471.1:0-3652 GCA_964422305.1 uncultured Reyranella sp.
CTGCAACCCGGAGACCGTGTCGACCGACTACGACACCGCCGACCGCCTCTATTTCGAGCCGTTGACGGCCGAGGACGTGATCGAGCTGGTCGAGGTCGAACGCCGCAGCGGCGAGCTGCTGGGCCTGATCGTCCAGTTCGGCGGTCAGACGCCGCTCAAGCTTGCCAAGCCGCTCGAGGCTGCCGGCATCCCGATCCTGGGAACCTCGCCCGACGCGATCGATCTCGCCGAGGATCGCGAGCGTTTCCAGAAGCTGATCCACAAGCTGAAGCTCCGTCAGCCGGACAACGGCACGGCGACGTCTGAGCGGCAGGCGATCGAGGTCGCCGAGAAGATCGGTTACCCCGTCGTCATCCGTCCGTCCTACGTGCTGGGCGGTCGCGCGATGCAGATCGTCTACGATCTGGCCGCCCTGCAGCGCTACATGCGCGATGCCGTGAAGGTGTCGGGCAGCAATCCCGTGCTGATCGACTCCTATCTGCGCGACGCGATCGAGGTCGATGTCGATGCGCTGGCCGACAAGGATCACAACGTCTTCGTCGCCGGCGTCATGGAGCATATCGAGGAGGCCGGCATCCATTCGGGCGACTCGGCCTGCTCGCTGCCGCCTTACTCGCTGCCGTCGAAGATCTTGGGCGAGATCGAGCGCCAGACCGAGGCGATGGCCAAGGCGCTGGGCGTGGTCGGCCTCATGAACGTGCAGTACGCCGTCAAGGACGGCGAGGTCTACGTGCTCGAGGTCAATCCGCGCGCCAGCCGCACCGTGCCGTTCGTCGCCAAGGCGACTGGCCAGCCGATCGCCAAGTTCGCGGCCCGCCTGATGGCCGGCGAGGCGATGAAGTCGCTGGGCATCAGGAAGGCCAAAGGCAAGCACATAGCGGTCAAGGAAGCCGTGTTCCCGTTCGCGCGCTTTCCCGGCGTCGACATCATCCTGGGGCCGGAGATGCGCTCGACCGGCGAGGTGATGGGGCTCGACATGAACTTCGGCCGCGCCTTCGCCAAGTCCCAGCTCGGTGCCGGCAGCAAGGTGCCGGCTGATGGCACCGTGTTCGTCTCGGTCAAGGACCAGGACAAGCAGGCGATGGTGAAGCCGGTGAAGCGGCTGGTCGAACTCGGCTTCAAGGTCGTGGCGACCGGCGGAACGTCGGAGTTCCTGCGCAAGCACGGCGTGGAGGCGCAGCGGGTCAACAAGGTGCTCGAGGGCCGGCCCCATATCGTCGACCAGATGAAGGATGGCCGGGTCCAGCTGGTGTTCAATACCGTCGACGGCGCCGGCGCCCTGACCGACAGCTTCCTGCTGCGGCGGACCGCCCTGATGCACAAGATCGCCTACTATACGACGGTCGCCGGTGCGAAGGCATCGGTGGAAGGCATCGCGGCTCTGAAGGAAGGCGCGCTCGATGTGGCGCCCCTGCAATCCTACTTCAAGTCGGCGTTCTGATCGGCCGCTGTGGCGTGCAACCTGCGGGAAAGCAACCCGTTTCCGGGTGCCTTCGGCGTTGACGCCGTACGATTCATCTAGGACGATTTGCCAATGGAACGAGTTCCGATGACGGCCGAGGGGCTGAAGAGCCTCGAGGACGAGCTGAAGGTTTTGAAGAGCGTGGAACGGCCGGCGATCATCAAGGCGATCGCGGCGGCGCGCGAGCACGGCGATCTTTCGGAGAATGCCGAGTATACGTCTGCGCGCGAAAAGCAGGGCTTCATCGAAGGCCGCATTGCCGAGCTCGAGGACATCATTTCGCGCACCGAAGTCATCGACTTCTCGAAGCTGTCGGGCAAGATCGTGAAGTTCGGCGCCACCGTGCGGCTGGCCGACGAGGACACGGACGAGAAGGTGAAATACCAGATCGTCGGTCCCTACGAGGCCGACCTGGCCAAGGGCCGGATCTCCGTCACGTCGCCGATCGGCAGGGCCCTGATCGGCAAGACCGTTGGCGACACCGTCGAGGTCCAGACGCCGCGCGGTGCACGTTCCTACGAAGTCGTAGGCGTCCAGTTCAAGTAGCGGACGCAGCCATCATCGCCCTGGCGCGCCGGATACCGGTCGTCTTCATGACGACGTACTGGAGAGCGAACAGGCCGACCTTGCTGGCAACTGCATACACCGACTTCACGGCTGCCCAGGTGGCCGTGTCGAGCGTCAACGCCAGGACGATGTTGAAAGCCGCGGAAAAGAACATCAGCCCGGCCCAGACATAGCCGAACAGGATGCCGAGATCGGGCACGGTCGCGCGCGCGATCGGCGGCAGGTAGCGGTTCATCCAGCCGCGCTTCAGCATCACGGCTCCGACGACGACGTAGATGACCGTCGGCTTCAGCATCACGAAACGCGGATCGTTGGTGAAGAAGGTTGCCGCCCCCGAGGAGAGGATGACGACGAGGCTCAGCCATTGCAGGGCCTCGACCGGCCGCTTGTGGGCGAGTTCCCAGCCGATCTGGCCGATGCCGAGCGCCATGCCGATCCCCACGGCGAGGAAGAGGTTGTCGGTCAGCACGTAGACGGCCAGGAACAGCAACGTCGACGCCATGTCGACCAGCAGCACGCGGGACGCCTGGAAGAAGTCCTTCATGGCTCGCGACCTCTGACGGAAGCTTCATGACAACGATGTGTATTTTAGCGAACCTATCAATACACAGCGTTTCCCGCAAGCTCTTTCAGACGACGACCTTGATGTAGGTGTCCTTCATAACGATCAGGCCGCGCCTGAACGTGTAGAGATCGCAGCCCAGCCATTCCTGGCGCTCGCCGGTCTTCAGCGTGGCGGTGCGGTGCCACTCGGTGACCGCCCGATCGCCGCAGATGAATTCGTTGGTGTGCAGCCACTTCACGTCGCCGGTGCTGGCGAACAGGGGCTCGAAATAGCCGCGGATGGCCGCTTTGCCCTTGAAGCTCTGGCCCCAGTAGTCGGGACCCTTGGCGTTGCGGAATTCACCGTCCTCGGCGAAGGAATTCACGATGCCGTCGACGTCGCGTCGCGCGAAGGCGTCGGCGATCTCGTGCAGGCGTTCCAGGGTGACATCCGGTGCAGCGCTTCCGTCCATCGTCCGTCCTCCTCGCCGTCTACTCGATGCTGATAGGCACCCCGGGCACCTGCTTGGCGGTGCGGAACACCATCATCGATTTCACATGGCTGACGTTGGGTGCCGATGTCAGCCGTGTAGTCAGGAACTTCTGATACTCGTCCCAGGTCTCGGCGACGATCTTCAGCAGGAAATCGGCTTCGCCGGCCAGCATGTGGCATTCGCGAACTTCGTCCCATTTGGCGATCAGCTCCTCGAAGGACTTGAGGTCGGCCTCGGCCTGGCTGTTCAGGCCGACCAGGGCGAAGACCGAGACGCTGTAGCCCAGCGCTTCCGGGCTGAGGTCTGCGTGGTAGCCCTTGATGATGCCGGCCCGCTCGAGCGCGCGGACGCGCCGCAGGCAGGGTGGCGCCGATATGCCCGCCCGCTCGGCCAGCTCCACGTTGGTCATGCGGCCGTTGGATTGCAGGTCGCTGAGAATGCGCCGGTCGATTCGATCGAGCTTTGCGCGAGCCATCCGTTTTCCTCCCGTGGCCGCGGTCTATGCCAGAACCATGCCACGCGCGCAATAAAGTTGCGAGAATTCGCCGGGTCGCTGTGAACAATTGCGCCCAAAACCGACTTCTGG
>CAYRBQ010000472.1:0-3647 GCA_964422305.1 uncultured Reyranella sp.
GGCAACGGTCTGGCGCCGCTCAACCGCGAAGGCGACAAGGTCGGCGCCAAGCTCGAGAATGGCGTCGTACGCACCCCGCCGGGCTTTGCGGGCCTCTACAAGGAGTTCGTCGATGGCGGCTGGAATTCGCTGCCCTTCGATCCGGCGTTCGGCGGGCAGGGCATGCCGTGGCTTCTTGCCACCACCGTGCAGGAGATGTGGCAAGCGGCGAACATGGGATTCGGCCTGGTTCTGCTGCTGAACCAGGGCGCGATCGATGCGATTCATCACCACGGCTCGGAGGAGCAGAAGGCGACCTACCTGCCGAAGATGATCTCCGGCGAATGGACCGGAACCATGAACCTCACGGAGCCGCAGGCGGGCTCCGACCTCGCCCAGCTCAAGAGCCGTGCGGTGAAGAACGGCGACCACTACCTGGTGACCGGGCAGAAGATCTTCATCACCTACGGCGAGCACGACATGGCCGAGAACATCGTGCACCTCGTGCTGGCGCGGACGCCCGATGCGCCGGCCGGCGTGCGCGGCATCTCGCTGTTCATCGTGCCGAAGTACCTGGTGGGCCCCGACGGCAAGCCCGGCAAACGCAACGACCTGCGCTGCGTCTCGCTCGAGCACAAGCTCGGCATCCATGCGAGCCCCACCTGCGTGATGTCCTACGGCGACGACGGCGGCGCGGTGGGTTACCTGATCGGCGAGGAAGGCCGCGGCCTCTCCTACATGTTCACCATGATGAACAACGCGCGCCTCGCCGTCGGCATCCAGGGGCTGGCGATCGCCGAGCGCGCCTACCAGCAGGCCGCCGCCTTCGCGCGCACCCGCGTGCAGTCGGCGGCCGACGGCGGCAAGGCGCCCGGGCCGGTGTCGATCGTCCACCACCCCGACGTGCGCCGCATGCTGATGACGATGCGCGCCCAGATCGAGGCGATGCGCGCCCTGGGATACTTCACCGCCGCCGGCATCGACGGCGCGCTGAAGCACCCTGACAAGGAGACGGCGCGGCGCACGCAAGGTCGGGTCGACCTGCTGATCCCGATCGTGAAGGCCTGGTTCACCGATCTCGGCAACGAAATCGCCTCGACGGCGGTGCAGGTGCATGGCGGCATGGGCTTCATCGAGGAGACGGGCGCCGCCCAGTACCTGCGCGACGCCCGCATCCTGCCGATCTACGAGGGCACCAACGGCATCCAGGCCCGCGACCTGGTCGGTCGCAAGATCGCCAAGGACGGCGGCGAGGCGATGTTGGGCCTAGTGGCCGAGATGCGGGCGCTGGTGGCAGAAATGAAGGGCGCGCCGGGCGACGATCTGGCGGCGATCGCCACCGGTGTCACAGCGGCGGCGGATGTGCTGGCCGATGCCACGAAATGGGTCGCCGAGACAGCCAGGACTGAACTGGTCGACGCGCTGGCCGGCTCGGTGCCCTTCCTGCGGCTGGCCGGCACGGCACTCGGCGCCTGGCTGCTGGCCCGTAGCGCTCTGGTAGCGCAGGCGCGGCTGGCCGCGCGCGACGGCGACCCCGCCTTCCTCGAGGCCAAGCTGGTGACGGCACGCTTCTATGCCGAGGTCGTGCTGCCGCCGGAGCTCGCCCAGCTCGGGCCGCTCAAGGCCGCCGGTCGCACCGTCTTCGCCCTCGGTGAGGAGCAGTTCTGAGCGATGAGCAGATGGGGGGCCTGATCGAGCTGCCGGCGGCCGAGGCCGAGGCCTTCGCCGCCCACTTCGATCTGGCGCGGCTCGATCGCGCGTTCCTGGACGATCCCTTCCCGCGCTACCACGCGCTGCGCCGCTTCGCGCCGCTGAAACGCCTGCCCGACGGCAGCGTCTTCCTCTCACGCTACGCCGACGTCGCGCTCTGCTACCGCGATGCCCGCATGAGCTCCGACAAGAAGGCCGAGTTCGGGCCGAAGTTCGGGCCGGGCACGCCGCTCTACCGCCATCACACGACCAGCCTGGTGTTCAACGACCCGCCGCTGCACACGCGCGTGCGCAAGCTGCTGGCGGCCGCCTTCACGCCGCGCGCGCTCGCCAATCTGCAGCCGCGCGTCGAGGCCGTGGTCGACAGCCTGCTGGCCCAGCATGCCGACTGCGGACGCATGGACCTGGTCGAGGACTTCGCCTTTCGCCTACCCGTCGAGGTGATCTGCGACATGCTGGGCGTGCCGGCGGGCGACCGCGCGCCCTTCCGCCGTTATTCGCTGGCGATCCTGGGTGCGCTCGAACCCGTCGCCGGGCCGGAGCGCCAGGCCGCCGGCAACGCGGCGGTCGCGGAATTCTCGGCCTACCTCGACGGGCTGGTCGTCGAGCGGCGCAAGCGACCGGCCGACGACAGCGACGTGCTGGGCACGCTGGTGCACGGCGAAATCGACGGCGAGCGGCTGAGCCACGACGAGCTGGTGCAGAACTGCATCTTCCTGCTGAACGCCGGCCACGAGACCACGACCAACCTGATCGGCAACACCGTCGATGCGCTCCTGCGCTTTCCCGAGGAGCTGGCACGGCTGCGGCGCGACCCGTCGCTGCTGAAAGGCTGCATCGAGGAAGGGTTGCGCTTTGAGAGCTCCAACCAGCTCGGCAACCGGCGCCTGACGGCCGATCTCGAGATCGGCGGCGAGCGGCTGTCGGCCGGCACCTACCTCCACATCGGCATTGGCGCGGCCAACCGCGACCCCGCCCAGTTCCCCGATCCCGACCGCTTCGACATCGGCCGCGAGCCCAACCGTCACTTCGCCTTCGGTTCGGGCGTGCATATGTGCCTGGGCGCGGTGCTCGCCCGCATGGAGGGCGCGATCGCCATCGGGCGGCTGGTGAGCCGCTTCCCGGGGCTGCGGCGCGACGGTGCCTTCGAGCGCGGCGGGCGAGCACGCTTCCGCGGCTTCAACCGCTATCCGGTCGCCTGGGATCTCTAGAGCGGCTTCACCATGAAGACGCGCGTATGGGCGTCCTTGCCGTGCGAGGGTGGGCCGCGGCGCGCGATCTCGAAGCCAAAGCGGCGATAGAGCCGGATGTTGCCCTCCGCCATCTCGGCCGTCTCGAGCGACAGTTGCTTGAGGCCGCCCGATCGCGCGATCTCCTCGACCCGTTCCAGCAGGAAGCTCCCGACGCCGCTTCCCTGTGATGTCGGCGCCACGCCCAGACGATCGATGTAGATGCCGCCGTCGCGTCGCTCGGTCGCGGCGACACCCACCATCTCTTCGCCATCGAGCGCGAGGTAGACATCGCCGCGTGCGATGGCGGCGGCGAGGAAAATATAGTGGTCGGCCGTGATCTCGCGACCGAGGTCGCGGACATAGGGCGTGAACGCCGTCCACAGCACGCGCCGGACGTCATCGTGCTCGGACGGAACTGCCGTTCTGAAGGTGAGCGCCATAGGCAAAGAAAAACGCCCGGTCGATGACCGGGCGTTCTCCTTTATCAGGCCGCTGCCTGCTGCTCGGCAGGCTCGGCGGACGGACCGCTGTCCTGGCCCTTGGCCGCGGCGTCGCGCTCGACGAACTCGATCACGGCCATCGGCGCGGCGTCGCCGAAGCGGAAGCCCGCCTTCAGCACGCGCAGGTAGCCACCATTGCGCTTGGAGTAGCGCGGGCCCAGCGTCGTGAAGAGCTTGTCGGCGACGTAGGGGTCGCGCAGGAAGCCGATCGCCTGGCGGCGAGCGT
>CAYRBQ010000473.1:0-3629 GCA_964422305.1 uncultured Reyranella sp.
TCTTCGACGGCGACATCCGGGTGGGCGACAGGCTCCGCCGCGAGACCGAGTTCTCCGACGTGCAGCTCCGCAGTGGTGCCACCGGCAACCTGATCGTCACCAGCCAGACGCGGCGCATCTACACGCCGCGCGGCCTGGCCGTCACCGAGGTGGCCAATACCGTGTTCCGCGAGGAGGTGAAGGCGGGCGAGAAGAGCGGCGTGCCGGTGCGCGAGGCGGCACCCGCCGACGTGCCGTGGCGGCGGACCTTCAAGGTCGATCCGGTGATGCTGTTCCGCTACTCCGCCATCACCTTCAACCCGCACCGCATCCACTACGACCGCACCTACTGCATCGAGACCGAGGGCTATCCCGGCCTGGTCGTGCACGGACCCTTCGCGCAGCAATGCCTGTTCGACCTGCTGCGCGACTCCACGCCCGGCCGCACGCTCCGGACCTTCGCCATCCGCGCCCGTGCGCCGCTGTTCGACACCGCGCCGTTCGACGCGATCGGCCGGCTGACCGCCGACGGCAAAGGCGCCGAGCTCTGGACGGTGACGCCCAAGGGCACGATCGCCGCGCAGGCGACCGCCACTTTCGCGTGAGATAGATGCAAGCACCCGCCCTGCCGCGGTTCCTGATCCCGCGGCTGCCGTTCTTCTACGGCTGGGTGGTGCTGGGCTGCGTCTGCCTCGCGGGCTTCGCGCGGCAGGGGCCGGCCGTCGCCGTGCTCTCGATCTTCGTCGTGCCGATGACCGACGCCTTCGGCTGGTCGCGCACCGAGATGTCGGGCGCGGTGTCGCTGGGGGGGCTGCTGGCGGCCGTCGTCTCGCCGATGCTCGGCCCCTTCGTCGACCGGCGCGGCGCGCGGTTGGTGCTCTGCCTCGCCGTCGCCGGCACCGGCATCGCCTGCATGGCGTTGTCCCTCATCCAGTCGCTGCTGCTCTTCTATGTGCTCTTCTGCTTCGCCCGCATGGTCTGGGCGGGGCCCTTCGACCTCGGCCTCTACAGCGCCCTCAACAACTGGTTCGTCGCCCGCCGCGCCGTCGCCACCTCGATCGCCACGCTCGCCCAGATGTCGGGTCTCGTCGCATTGCCGCTCATTGCGCAGATCGCGATGACCGGCTCGGATTGGCGCGCCGGCTGGATCGCCGTGGGCGCAACTGTGCTGATCGTGGGCTTCGTGCCCTGTTGGCTCCTGCTCGTGCGGCGTCCCGAGGATGTCGGCCTGCAGCCGGATCGGCTGGTCGCAAGCGGCGCGGCCCCCATCGTCGAGCCGCGCTGGAGCCGCGCCGAGGCGATGCGGACGCCGGCCTTCTGGCTGCTCTCGCTCTACACGGTGCTGGTCTATCCCGTGCAGGCGGGCGTCAGCCTGCACCAGGCGCCGCATCTCATCGAGCGCGGCATCCCGCCGATGGAGGCCGCGACCGTGATCGCGATCTTCTCCGCGCTCTCGGCGGTGGCGAGCTTCGGCATCGGCTTCCTGCCGCGGAGCTGGCCGGTGCGCTGGCTGATGGCGGCGTCGGCGGCCTGCCTCTGCATCGGCAGCCTGGGCCTGATCGGTGTCTCCTCTGCGGCCGGTGCCATCCTCGCCGCCGGCACGTTCGGCATCGGCATCGGCGGCATCATGATGCTGCTGCCCATGGCCTGGGCCGACTATTTCGGTCGCGAGAGCTACGGCGCGATCCGCGGCGTGGTGCTGGCGCTGCAGGTGACGGCGCAGGCGGCGGGGCCGCTCGCCTCCGGCATGCTGCGCGACTGGAGTGGCACCTACACCGACTCGCTGTTGTCGTTCGGCGTGCTCGCCGCGCTCGCGGTGGCCGCTGCGCTCGCCGCGCGCCGTCCTGCATAGAATGGCCCGCATAGAATAGGTTGCGTTGAGCGAAATCGTCCCGTACCTTTTTCACAGCCCATGAGAGGCTGCGCCCGCCGGCTCCAGGCCCGCGGCAGCGCGATACGAGGAAACAGGCTTCGCGTTAGAGACATTACCGTCGGTTCGGACGTCCACAGGCCTTGGGGGGCCGGTGTAACCATCGCGTGACAGCGGCGCATGCCGTTGCGCGCGGCGGGCGTGCTCGGCGGCACTTCAAGACGATGTGACCGTCGCGGAGAGACCGGATGCCGCCGCTACTGGAGGTGAAGGAGCTTCGTACCGAATTCCGTACCGGGGCGGGCCTGGTGCGTGCGGTCGACGGCGTGTCCTTCTCGGTCGATCAGGGCGAGACCGTGGCGGTGGTCGGCGAGAGCGGGTCGGGCAAGTCGGTCACCGCGCTCTCGATCCTGCACCTCATTCCGGACCCGCCGGGCCGCATCACCGCGGGCGAGGTCCTGTTCGACGGTCGCGACCTGCGACGGCTCTCGCCTGCCGAGATGCGCGAGGTGCGCGGTCGCGACATCGGCATGGTCTTCCAGGAGCCGATGACCTCGCTCAACCCCGTGCTGACGATCGGGCGCCAGATCACCGAGGTGCTGGAGCAGCACCACGGCGCCGATCGCGCCGCCGCCGAGCGCCGGGCGCTCGAACTGCTCGGCATGGTGGGCATCGCCGACGCGGCTCGCCGCCTCCGCCAATATCCGCACCAGCTTTCCGGCGGCATGCGCCAGCGCGTCATGATCGCCGTGGCGCTGGCCTGCAATCCCAAGCTGATCATCGCCGACGAGCCGACGACGGCGCTCGACGTCACCATCCAGGCCCAGATCCTCGAGCTGATGAAGTCGCTGACCCGCCAGCTCGGCGTGGCGCTGATCGTCATCACCCACAATCTCGGCGTCGTCGCGCGTTACGCCAGCCGGGTGAACGTGATGTATGCCGGCCGCCTGGTCGAGGCCGGCAGTGCCGAGGCGATTTATCACGACCCGCGCCATCCCTACACGATCGCGCTGCTGCGCTCGGTGCCGCGGCTCGACCAGCCGCGCCGTGCCCGGCTCGACCCGGTCGACGGCCAGCCGCCCGATCTCACCAGGCTCGACGACGGCTGTGCCTTCCGCCCACGCTGCCGCTTCGCCGTCGCGGCCTGTGCCGAGGCCCGGCCGCCGCTCGTCCCGGTCGGCCAGGGCGGCCACCTCTCGGCGTGCTTTCGCTCGTCCGAACTCGCCGCCATCCGCGAGGTGGCGGCATGACGGCGGCCATGGGCGCCGCCGGCGCAACGCCTCTCCTCGAGGTGCGCGGGCTCGCCATGCACTTCCCGATCAGCGAAGGCATCGTGCTGTCGCGCAAGGTGGGCGACGTGAAGGCGGTCGATGGCGTCGACTTCACGATCGGCCGCGGCGAGACCCTGGGGCTGGTGGGCGAGAGCGGCTGCGGCAAGACCACGACCGGCCGCTGCATCCTCCGCCTCGAGCGTCCGACGGCGGGCGAGATCCTGTACGACGGCCAGGACATCAGCCGGCTCGGTCGGGCCGAGCTGGTGGCACTGCGCCGCCGCATGCAGGTGATCTTCCAGGATCCCTACAGCTCGCTCAACCCGCGCATGAAGGTCGGCGACATCGTCGGGGAGCCGATCAAGGTGCATGGCGTCGAGCCCGACGCCGGCCGCCGCCGCGCGAAGGTGCGCGAGCTGCTTTCGGTCTGTGGCCTCGACCCGAAGTTCGCCGATCGCTACCCGCACGAGATGTCGGGCGGCCAGCGCCAGCGGGTCGGCATCGCCCGC
>CAYRBQ010000474.1:0-3621 GCA_964422305.1 uncultured Reyranella sp.
GACCTTGGGCGAGTTCAATGCCCCGGTCGACGGGCAGGACTCCGTCGAGTGCTCGCTCGATGTCGCCGAGCTCGCGACCGGCAACCTCGTCAAGGTGAGCCCCGACGGCAAGACCCGCAGCATCGTGCTGAAGGAGCTGCGCGGTCCGGTGGCGCTCGCGCAGGGCGCCGGCAACCTGATCTATGTCACCGAGATCGCCGCCGGCGCGGTCAGCCAGATCGACGTCGCGACGGCGGCGCGCAAGGTCGTGGCCGACAACCTCGCCGGCCCCGAAGGCATCGACGTCGGCCCCGACGGCAGGCTCTACGTCGCCGAGGTCGGCCAGAAGCGGGTCGTCGCCATCGATCCGGCGACCGGCACCAAGACGGTGATCGCATCCAACCTCGACATCGGCCTCTCGCCCTTCCCGGGCGGCCCGCCGGCGCTGATGCCGACCGGCGTCGCGGTCGGCCGCTCCGGCGCCGTCTATGTCAGCGCCGACACGCGCAACGCGCTCTACAAACTGACCCCGCCCACCCCGTAGCGAGTCTCCCGATGCCGGGCATTCCCTTCATCAAGGACTTCAAGTTCGACTACGGCACGGCGATGGAGGTGACGCCGCTCGTCCGCCGCGTCGTCGCCAACAACCCGAGCCCCTTCACCTTCAAGGGCACCGGCACCTACATCATCGGCCACGGCAACGTCGCGGTGGTCGATCCCGGTCCCGACCAGCAGGAGCATATCGACGCCGTGCTGCGCGCGCTGCGCGGCGAAACGGTGACGCACATCCTGGTGACGCACACCCACATCGACCACGTGCCGGCGACGCCGGCGCTCGCCAAGGCGACCGGCGCCAAGGTCTACAGCTACGGCCCGCATCCAAGGCCGCCCGCAGGCGTCACCACCGAGCAGGAGGGCTTTCTCGATTTCGCGCCGGACATCAAGCTCGCCGACGGCGACGTGATCGAGGGCAAGGGCTGGAACGTCGAGGCGGTCTACACGCCCGGCCACATCTCCAACCATCTCTGCTTCGCGGTGAAGGAGGACAAGGCGCTGCTCTCCGGCGACCATGTCATGGGCTGGTCGACGGCGGTGATCTCGCCGCCCGACGGCAACATGGCCGACTACTTCGCGAGCCTGCGCAAGCTCCTGCCGCGCAAGGAGGAGCTCTACATTCCGACGCACGGCGCGGAGATCCGCGATCCCGTGCCGTTCGTGAACGCCTATATCGAGCATCGCCTGGGCCGCGAGGCGCAGATCATCGCGCGCCTCAAGGACGGACCGCAGACCATCCCGCAGATGGTGGCGAAGAACTACGCTGACGTGCCGGCTCATCTGCATCCTGCCGCCGGCCGCTCGATGCTGGCGCATCTCGTCCAGATGGTGAAGGACGGCAGGGTCAAGACCGAGGACGGCCGCGCCGCCATCGACAGCCTCTACCGGCTCTAGGACCGTCTCCATGGACCTGAAGCTTTCTGGCAAGACCGTGCTGATCACCGGCGGCAGCCGCGGCATCGGCTTCGCCTGCGCCATGGGCTTCGCGGCCGAGGGCTGCGCGGTGCACATCGCCTCGCGTTCCAAGGAGTCGCTCGAAGCCGCGCGGGAAAAAATCCGCGCCCGCCACAACGTGCCGGTCGAGATTCATCCCGCCGACTTCTCCAGGGGCGATGCCGCGCGCGCCGTGGTCGAGGCGGTCGGCCACGCCGACATCCTGGTGAACAACGCCGGCGCCATCCCGCGCGGCGACATCTTCGGCATGACCGAACCCAGGTGGCGCGAGGCCTGGGAACTCAAGGTTTTCGGCTACGTCAACGCCACCCGCGCCATGCTGGAAAAGATGTATGCGCGCAAGGCGGGCGTCGTGGTGAACGTGATCGGGCTCGCGGGCGAGAGCTTCAACTACGACTATGTCGCCGGCACCATGGGCAATGCCGGCCTCATGGCCTTCACCCGCGCCGTCGGCTCGCGCAGCGTCGAGCACGGCGTGCGCGTGGTGGCGATCAACCCGCCGGCGACGCGCACCGACCGCATGCTCACCCTGCTGCGCGGCCAGGCCGAGCAGAAGTGGGGCGATCCCGAGCGCTGGCCCGAGCTCACCAGGCACCTGCCGTTCGGCCGCGCTGCCGAGCCCGACGAGGTCGCCGACCTCGCGGTGTTCCTCGCCTCGGAGCGCGCCAGCTACATCAGCGGCGTGGTGATGACCCTCGACGGCGGCCAGGCCGCCAAGCACTGAGCCGTCAGTAGACCTGGCGCATCACCTGGGCGGCGAAGCTGTCGACCGCCGACTTCTTCTGCGCTTCGCTGAGCCGATTGTTGGCCGCCACCGTGGGGCAATAGGCCGTGACCAGGTAGTTGACCAGCTCGGCCTTCTCGACGCCGGGATAGCGGATGCGGAGGTCGGCGGTGACCGACGCGATGGCGTTGAACGTGTCGCCGGCGCTGAGCGTCTTGCCCGCTGCGGCGATCTGGGCCGGGGTCTCCTTCAGGATGCCGGGCTGGGCCTTGGGCTGCGCCATCGGGCAGTCGAGCGCGAACGCCGGCGCGACCGGGGCGAGAAGAAGGGCCGAGGCTGCGAGGACGACAAGACGCATGAACGATCTCCCGTGAAATCCTGTCGCAACCGATAGCAGAGCGGACTGCGCGAGGGTAGGTTGTCGGCAACCAATGAACGACGCCCTCTCTCGTGCCCGCGACCTGCTGCACTCCGTCTTCGGCTTCGCCGATTTCCGGCCCGGCCAGGAGGAGATCGTGCGCGCCGTGCTGGCCGGCGAGAACGTGCTCACGGTCATGCCGACGGGAAGCGGCAAGTCGCTCTGCTATCAGCTCCCCGCCATCGCGCGGTCCGGCCTCACGCTCGTCGTCTCGCCGCTGATTGCGCTGATGCGCGACCAGGTGCGCGCGCTGTCGGCGGCCGGCGTCGCAGCGGGCAGCCTCAATTCCGGCAACGAGCCCGCCGAGAACGCGCGGGTCACGGGCCTGCTGCGCAGCCGCGAGCTGCGCCTGCTCTACGTCGCGCCGGAGCGGCTGGCGCGGCCCGACATGGTCGAGATGCTGGTCGAGGCCGACGTCTCGATGATGGCGATCGACGAGGCGCACTGCGTCTCGCAATGGGGCCACGATTTCCGGCCCGAGTACCTGACGCTCGGCAACCTCGCGCGCGAGATTGGTAGCGCGCATGGGGGCAGGCTGCAGACCATCGCGCTGACGGCGACGGCCGACGCGCCGACCCGCGGCGACATCGTCGACAAGCTGTTCGCCGGGGAGCCGCGCATCTTCGTGCGCAGCTTCGACCGCCCGAACCTCAAGCTCGCCTTCCGGCCGAAGGAGCGCTCGACGCGCCAGGTCCTCGATTTCGTGCGGGCCCATCCCGGCGACAGCGGCATCGTCTACTGCGCCTCTCGGCGCAAGGTCGAGGAGCTGGCCGAGTCGCTGGCTGCCGCCGGCGTGCGCGCTCTGCCCTACCATGCCGGCCTCGACAAGGCGGTGCGCGACGCCAACCAGGACACCTTCCAGCAGGAGGACGGCGTGGTGATGACCGCGACCGTGGCCTTCGGCATGGGCATCGACAAGCCGGACGTGCGCTTCGTCTGCCACGCCGACCTGCCGGCCAACGTCGAGGCCTACTACCAGGAGATCGGCCGC
>CAYRBQ010000475.1:0-3608 GCA_964422305.1 uncultured Reyranella sp.
GAGCGTTCGAAGTCGGACACCGCGTCGGCCAGCCGCTCCTGCGCCGATTCGTAAGCGGCACGCGCGCCAATGCCTTCCTGCGGCCAGGCTGGCGTAACCAGGGTCACGTTGTCCTCGAGGCGATCGAAGATGCAGATCAGGGTCGGCCGCACCATGATCGCATCCGGCAGGCCGATCGGGTCGGGATTGGTGTCGGGCAGCCGCTCCATGTCGCGGACCATGTCGTAGCCCAGGAAGCCGAACAGGCCGGACGCCATCGGCGGCAGGCCGGGCGGCAGCTCCATCTGGCATTCCTTGATCAACGACCGCAGCGTCTCGAGCGGGCGGCCATCGAGCTTCTCGAAGGCCTGCGCATCGGTGCGGGCGCGTCGGTTGATCTCGGCCTGGCCCTTGGTGCAACGCCAGACGACATCGGGCTTGAAGCCGATGATCGAGTAGCGGCCGCGCACCGAACCGCCCTCGACCGACTCGAGCAGGAAGGAGTTGGCGCGGCCGTCGGCCAGCTTGAGATAGGCCGAAACCGGCGTCTCGAGATCGGCGACGAGCTTGGTCGAGACGACCTGCGGCGTGCCTGCGTCGTAGCGCGCCTTGAAGGCGTCGAAGTCGGGCGAGATCGACATGGGGACTCTCGGAACGCTACTGCTGAGGGGCGAAGGTCGCCTGGAAGGCCGCTTCGTCGACCGTCACGCCGTACTTGGCACGCAACGCCGCCACGAGCTGCAGGATCAGGTCGTTGGCGATCATGGTGTCGAGCTGCTTGCCGAAGCGATCGAGCTGCTCCTTGTCCCTGGCGAGGTCGGGCGCCTCGACCGCCTTGAGACGGACCAACACGCTGCCCTCGGCGGTACGGACGGCCTGGGTCTTGCCGGGCGCGAGCTTGAAAAGCTCCTGCACGGCGGCCTGATTGAGATAATTGCCGGCATCCGCCTCGAAGCGCGTGACGGGCTTGGGCGTGCGCGCCTCGAGTCCGAGCTCCTTGGCCAGCGCCTCGAAGCCGGTGCCGCTGTTGGCCTTCTCGACGGCGGCCTTGACCTTCTCGTCGGCGAGCTTGCGGCGCTCGTCGGCCTCCCAGGAGGCCAGCACCTTGCCCTCGACCTCGGCGAGCGTCGGCGCGCGGGCAGGGGTGATGCGGTCGGTGCGGACGATGAAGTATTCGCCGCGCTGGGTCTCCAGCAGCTCGCTCTCGGCGCTCTCGCGCGTCGCAAAGGCTGCCTGCACGAGCTCGGTGGCAGCGGGACCGATCACGACCTGCTTGCCGGCGGGGTCCTGACCACGCGCATCGACATTTTCGTAGGTGCGGATCTTGAGGCCGAGATCCTCGGCCGCCGCCTTCATCGATTGCGTCTTGCCCAGCATCCGTTCGAAGTCGGTGACCATCTTGATCAGGAGGTCCGGCGCCTGCTGCGCCTTCAGCTCCTTCTCGAGCTTCTCCTTCACCTCGTCGAAGGAGACGGCCTTGCCGGCCTCGATCTTGTTGATGCGGATGATGTGCCAGCCGAGCGGCGACTGGATTGGCGTCGGCGCGATGCCCTCCGGCAGTCCGAACACGCCGTCGGCGAGCGGGCCGGGGGGCAGGTCCTTCTTGGTGACCGAGCCGAGCTTGATGACGCCGTCGGCGTTGCCAGTCACTTCCTTGGCGGCGTCCTCGAGAGACTTGCCGCCCTGGGCGGCGGCGATGATCGCCTTGGCCTTGTCCTCGGTGTCCGTCATCGCCTGGTCGACGTCGCGCTTCTCGGGTGTGCCGAACTCGGCGGAGCGGGCCTCGTACTCCTGCTTCACCGAGTCGGCGGTGACGGCGACCTGGCCTTGCACATCGTCGATCGTCATCATCACGTAGGCGAAGGCACGGAACTCGGGAATCTGGAATTTCGCCTTGTTGGCCTCGAAGTAGGTGCTGAGCTGCTCCGGTGTGGGCTTCGGGACATCGACGACGATGGCGTCGGGGACGTAGATCGTCTCGGCCGCGCGCTTCTCGCTTTCCATCTTGAAGATGTCGTCGCGCAGCGATTTGGGCGCCAGCCCATCGGCCCGCACCACGCCGAAGAGCTGGCTGGCCGCGATCTCGCGGCGCATGTCGTTGACGAACTGAGGTTCGCTGATCCGCGCCTGTTGCAGGCGGTTGCGGTAGAGCAGGGGATCGAACGAGCCGCCGGTCCCCTGGAACGCGGGGTTGCGCGCGATGGCGGCGCGGACTTCCTCGTCGCTGACGGTGAGGCCGAATTCCTTGATGGCATAGTCCAGAACGGCCCGCTGGATCACTTCCTCCAGGGCCCGCACGTGCAGGCCGAAGCGCAGCGCCTGCTCGGGCTCGGGCCGCTGACCGGTCTGCCGCTGGATGGCCTCGAGCTGCCGGTTGAACTGCTCGCGCACCTCGGTCGCATAGACGGGCGCACCGCCGACCCAGCCATAGACCGGCAGCCGATAGCCGCCGACATGGGCCACCTCTGCGCTGCGGCCGCCCATGCGCAGCATGTCGCCTACACCCCACAGGGCGAAGCTGATGATCAGCATGCCGAACAGGACGAAAAGAACGATGAAACGGGCGTACTTGCTGAACTTGTTCACGGCCGGACTGGGCTTGTTGGCGGGGCGCCATGCCTACCATTGGCCCCACGGACAGGCAACCAAGCGGCCTTTGACCACAAGGGTTTGCGTCGGTTAGACACGGCGCGAACCAAAGGACGAGGAAACCATGGCGCGGACAAGGCGACCGCTGATTGCCGGCAACTGGAAGATGAACGGTCTCAAGGCCGACGCTCTCGCCCTGGCAAAGGGGGTCGCGACCGGTGTCAAGGAGGCCGGCTGGAACGATCGAGAGGTGCTGGTCTGTCCGCCGGCAACGCTGCTCGCCGCCGTGGCAGATGCAACGAAAGGCAGCGGGCTGCTGGTCGGTGGCCAGAACTGCCACGCCAAGGCGAACGGCGCCCATACCGGCGACGTCTCCGCCGAGATGCTGAAGGACTCGGGCGCAAGCCACGTGATCGTCGGCCATTCCGAACGTCGCGCGGACTGCGGCGAGACCGATGCGATCGTGCGGGGCAAGGCCGAGGCCGCCTGGCGTGGCGGCCTGCTGCCGATCGTCTGCATCGGCGAGACCCTGGCCGAGCGCGAGGCGGGCGAAACGCTCGTCGTGCTCGAGAATCAGCTCAAAGGCAGCGTGCCTGCTGGATCGACGGCGGCGAAGCTCGTCGTCGCCTATGAGCCGGTATGGGCGATCGGGACCGGCAAGACGCCAACCACGCCGGAAGTGGCCGCAGCCCACGCGCACATTCGCAAGGTGCTGGGCGGCCTGATGGCCGACGCCGCAGCGGTGAGGCTCCTCTACGGTGGCTCGGTGAAGGGCAGCAACGCCGCCGAGCTCCTGGCCGCCGGCGACGTCGACGGCGCCCTGGTGGGCGGTGCCAGCCTCAACGCTGCGGAATTTTTGGCTATCGCCAAGGCCGCCTGAAACGGCTAGAAGCGCCCCGCTGCGGGAAATCCCGCTTGGCGGAGATGCCCTCCTAGCGCTGGACGAGAATGGACGCCGTAAGACATTTCCTCCACGAGTGGCGGCTTGTGCTGCTCGTCATCCATGTCGGCGTGACGGCCGCGATGATCGTCGTGATCCT
>CAYRBQ010000476.1:0-3605 GCA_964422305.1 uncultured Reyranella sp.
CTCCGAAGGCGCCGAGGCAGGCTGGGGCCGCACGTCGGTGATGCTGGCGGCCAGCAACGGTTTCTCGGGCGGCTACAAGCGCAGCGGCAGCTCGCTCTCCTGCTCGGTCCTGGCCGGCGAAGGCACCGGCATGGAGCGCGACTACGAGTGGACCAGCGCGGTCCATATCGAGGACCTGATGTCGCCCACGAAGGTCGGCCGCAACGCCGGCAAGTTCGTCGTCCGCCGCCTCAATCCGCGCAAGGCGCAGAGCGCGCGCGTGCCGGTGATCTTCGACCGCCGCGTCTCGGGCGGCCTGATCAGCCACCTCGCCGGCGCCATCAACGGCCGCGCCGTGGCGCGCGGCACGTCGTTCCTGAAGGACAAGATGGGCAAGCGCGTGTTCGCCGAGGGCATCCGCGTGCTCGACAACCCGCTGCGCAAGCGAGGGCTGGGCAGCCGGCCGTTCGACGCCGAGGGCCTGCAGACGACGCGACGTGCCGTGATCGACGACGGCGTACTCACGACCTGGTTCCTCGACCTCGCCGCGGCGCGCCAGCTCAACCTCAAGCCCACCGGTCATGCCGCGCGCGGCGTCTCCGGCCCGCCCTCGCCCACCAGCTCGAACCTCTACCTCGAGAAGGGCAAGGTCTCGGTCGAGGAGCTGATCGGCGACATCAAGAGCGGCCTCTTCATCACCGACATGATCGGTCATGGCGTGAACGGAGTGACCGGCGACTACAGCCGCGGCGCCTCGGGCTTCTGGATCGAGAAGGGCGAGCTCGCCTGGCCGGTGAGCGGCATCACCGTCGCCGGCAATCTCAAGGACATGTTCCTCAAGATGACGCCGGCCAACGACCTGCAGTTCAAGAGCTCGACCAACGCGCCGACGGTGCGAATTGACGGGATGACGGTCGCCGGCTCGTGATAGGCTCCGGGGCATGATCCCCTTCGCCAAAATCACGATCCTCGCCGCAACGACGGCACTCTTCGCGGCTCCGGCCCTCGCACAGGATGGTGGCTTCCGCGACTGCCTGCAGAACATCAAGGCCGACGCCCTGAAGCAGGGCGTGCCGGCCGCGATCGCCGACCGCACCTTCCAGGGCCTGACGCCCGACCAGAAGGTCGTCGACCTCGACAACCGCCAGCCCGAATTCTCGCTGACCTACGCGAAATATGTCGGCGGCACCGTCTCCGCCGACCGCATCGCCAAAGGCCAGCAGCGCATGGCGCAGCACCGCCAGCTCCTCGACGCGCTGCAGGCCGAATACGGCGTGCCGCCGCAGTACCTGATGGCCTTCTGGGGCATCGAGACCAACTACGGCACCTACATGGGCGACTTCCGCGTCGTGCGCTCCGTGGCGACGCTCGCCTGCATGACCAAGCGCCAGGCCTTCTTCAGCAACGAGACCGTGCAGGCGCTGCGCATCCTCAACATGAACCACATGACCAGCGAGCAGATGCGCGGCTCGTGGGCCGGCGCCATGGGCAACATGCAGTTCATGCCGTCGACCTTCACCAAGTGGGCGGTCGACCGCGACGGCAACGGCCGCATCGACATCTGGAACAGCCTGCCCGACGCCTTCGCCTCGGCCGCCAATTTCCTGCGCGGCATCGGCTGGAAGCCCGGCCTGCCGTCGAGCGAAGAGGTGTTCCTGCCGCGCGGCTTCCCGCTCGACCAGGCCGACACGACGGTCGAGAAGCCGGTCAAGGCGTGGGCCGCGATGGGCGTCAAGAAGCCGGGCGGAGCTGCGCTGCCGGCCTCCGACGAGCCGGCCTCGATCCTGCTGCCCGCCGGCTTCCGCGGGCCCGCCTTCATCATCTATCCGAACTTCAAGGCGGTGATGAACTGGAACCGCTCGACGCTCTACGCGCTTTCGGTCGGCATCCTGGCCCGCCAGATCGCCGGCGGCTCCGGCGTCCAGCAGGCCGCTCCGGACGACGACCAGCCGATCTCGCGCGAGACCGTGATCGACATCCAGAACCGCCTGATCAAGCTCGGCCTCTACAAGGACGAAGCCGACGGGCTGCTCGGCCCCAAGACGCGCTCGGCGCTGCGCCTCTTCCAGCAGCAACAGAGCCTGCCGGCCGACGGCCATCCGACGCAGGAAGCGATCCGCCGTCTGCAGCAGGTCGTGCGCTGACCCGGCCATTTTCCGAACACGAGTTGCTCGGGAACTGTCCGTCCGGAATCTACCCAGGCGCCGGCCCGCCTGCATCGGACGATTTTCGCCGACTCCGGCCCGATTGACGGACCTGTTCGGCCCTCCTCGTCAGGCCGGCCTCAGCACCCGCACGGCCTCGGTGGCGAGGCCGATCGACACCGGCAAGGTGAGCGCGTCGTCGCCGTCGATCTGGACGGGCTGGCGGCGGCGCTCGCCGGCATCGCTCAGCACGGAGATGCGCACCTCGCGGCCGGCGATCACGCGATAGCCCGGGGTGCGCGGCAGGGTGCCGAGCAGCAGCGCCGCCCCGAAGCGCAACGCCTGCATCCAGCCCCAGCGCTCGAACAGGCAGACATGCAGCAGCGGCTCGTCAAGCGAGGCCGCCGGAGCCACGACATAGGGGCCGGCATAGTGGCGCGCGTGGGTCACGATCACCGACGCCGCCTCGTGGGTCTCACCGTCGATCTCGACGGCATAGCGCACCGGCCGATAGCGCCGCGCCTCGATCATCGAGCGCCAGACATAGGCGCCCTTGCCCCAGCGGCGCTTGAGGGCCGAGGTGACGCCGGCCACCACCTTGGCATCGAAACCCGCGCCCGCCATCAGCGAGAAGCAGCGCGGCGTGCCTGCCCCCGATGCCCTGCCCGGACGCATCAGTACCGCGCGGCCGCCGATCATGGTGCGCGCCACCGCGGCGGCGCTGGCCTGCAGCCCCAGCTCGTGCGCCAGCACGTTGGCGGTGCCGAGCGGCACGATGGCGAGCGGCGGCGCCGAGGCGGCGCGCGCCGCCAGCCCGTTCACCACCTCGTTGATCGTCCCGTCGCCGCCCGCCACGGCGATCACGCCGTAACGCGCGGCATCGCAGGCCTCGGCGAGGCGGCGCGCGTCGCCCGCCGCTTCGGTCTCCACCACGTCGACCGTCCAGCCCTCGGCGCGCACGCGCGCGAGCACGGCATCGACCAGGCCGCGGCGCCGGCGGCCGGCCGTGGGATTGAGGATCAGGAGGATCGAGGTGGAGACGAATGTCATCGAACCGTCACAACCGATTCACCGCTGCGCAACGGCCGACATACACAATCCAATGCGTCCCGCGCAATCGCGCACATCAGATTTTGTGTCGGTCGGCTCTTATCCACATGACCATGATCGAGCGTAACCAACCTGCCCGCCATCGCGCGATCTTCCTGTCCGACATCCATCTCGGCACGCGCGGCTGCCAGGCCGAGCTGCTGCTCGACTTCCTGAAGCGGAACGAGAGCGAGCATCTCTACCTCGTAGGCGACATCGTCGACGGCTGGCGCCTGAAGCGCTGGTGGTACTGGCCGCAGAGCCACAACGACGTGGTGCAGAAGATCATGCGCAAGGCGCGCAAGGGCACCAACGTCGTCTACATCCCGGGCAACCACGACGAGGCGGCGCGGCAATACTGCCAGCTCACCTTCGGCGAAGTTCGCGTCGAGC
>CAYRBQ010000477.1:0-3604 GCA_964422305.1 uncultured Reyranella sp.
GCCCGCTCGCCCGCCACGATGGGCTCCAGCACGGCCGCACCCGCCGCGCCCTCGATCCCGCCGCGCGCCACGCGACCGAGGTTCGGCCCCAGCCGGCCGAGCGTCGTCGCCACGCGGCCTGCCGCCGGAACGACCGGGAGAAACGACGCGACGACGTTCAGCGGATCGACGGCGCCCGTGAACAACTCCGCCACAACCGAAAGCGCCGCCTTGCCCGCGCCGTAGTTGCCTTCGTTGCGCGCACGCCGGAACACCGCGTCATTGGCGAGCTGGCGCTGCCGCTCCTTGGCGAGCAGGCCGAATTCCTCCTCCGACACGTCGCGGTCGAAGGTGAGCCCCATCGCCTTGCCCTTGTCGCTGGCCTCCTCCGCCGTCATGACGCGCGAGCGCGGTCCGGTCGTGACGGGCGCGACGCCCATTTCGGGCATGCCCATATCGACGATCTCGCCGCGCGCCGCTTCCTGGCGCTCGGCGTTGCGCAGCAGCGAGGGCAAGGGATTGCCCTGCCACGCATCGTCCACCACGGCGCCGAGATACTCGCCGAGGCCTGCCTTGAGGCGCGGCAGATCGACATTGGAGATGGCGCCCTGCAGCGGATCGAGCGCGACGGTCATCGCTTCTCCCTCCGCGCGCGCAGGCCTTCCCAGAACTGCGAGTGCGTGCCGGGCCGCGTCCGCATCTCTTCGATGTGGAGCCGCCGCGCCACGTCCTCATACTCGCCGCTGCCCACCGACTCGAAGGGCAGATGGATCGGGTTGCCGTCCGACCACCGCACCGGCTGGTTGGGACCGGCGAACAGATAGGCGCCGCGTTCGTCCTTGTCGGACACCCAATAGCCGTAGGTGCGCACGGCGCGCACGAGCTGCGCCTTGCGCTGCGCGGGCGTCAACGCGGACAGCTCCGGCGCGACCGGATCGAGCAGATCGAGCTTGTCGAGCTGCCTCAGCACCACGTCCTGCGCCGCCTTGAGGCGCGACGGCTCGACCAGGGGCACGCCATCGGCCTTCGGGATGCGGACGCCGCCCACCAGGTCCCAATGGCGATTGAAGGCCTCGTTCCAGGCGTTCGACGCGGCGAGCTGGCTGCCCTGCCCTTGGGCGCGGTTGAGATAGGCGAGCCGCCGCGCCGTCGCCATGAAGGCGTCCGCATGCACCGGCCCGCCCGGCGTCAGGTTGAAGGAGCGCATGATCTCCGCGCCCTGCGCCCGGATCGCGTCGTCGATGATGCCCTTGTCGGCGCCGAGCTGCTTGCTCCACTCCTCTTCCTTGAGCCTGAACGCCTCGACGATGCGCGCCCGATCGATCACGGCACCGGGCGGCAGAGACGCCAGCACATCGACCTCGGGCGGCAGGTCCTTGCCCCTGTTGAGCTGGGCCTTCACCAGCGGCCAGTGCTTTTGCCCGAACGCGGTCCGCGCGGCATCGACCGCCGCCAGGCGCTCCTCCGTGTTGGGCGAGGTGAGCTGCTCTTCCAGCCGCGTGGCCGCGGGCTTCGCCAGCAGTTGCGGCGCGAGCCCCTCGCGCCGTTGCGCGTCGATCATCGCCTCCGAGGCGCGCGCGAAGGCCTCGGCATCGCCCGCCTCGGCCGCCTTGGCGAAGGCCTCCGCGACGGTCGGGTAATACTTCATGATGTATTGCGCCGGGTCCGCCTTGGCTTCCTTCTCCTTGACCTCCAGCGCCTTCTGCAGCGCGCCGATCTCGTGGATATCCTCCAGCGCCAGATGTCCGCCGCGCTGCGTGCGCCGGTCGCCCTCGATGGCCGCAATGCGCTCGCGCACCTGCACGGCGCTTTCGCCCCGCATGGCCTGATTGACCCGGCTGTACCATTGGTCCGTGGCCTCGACGCTTTCCCGCAATGTCGGGCCGCCGACCTCTTCCGCGAGCGACAGCAGCTCCGGCAGCTTGGGCGACTGCTCGCCCGCCGCCCGAATCTCGCGGAACTCCTTGAGGCCTTCCTGCAGGAGCTTCGACTTCTCGCGCGTATCGGCGACGATAATCTTGTCCACCACGCGCCCGACCTGCTTGTCCTCCAGCGAGCCTTGCCCGAGCTGGACACTCGCCGCGCGCAGCTCCGGCAACGACATCCCCGCGTAGCCATCGACCCGGTCGTAGAAGCGCTTCGTCGTCTCGAAATGCTGGAGCTTCGCGCCACCGACCGCAGCGGACCGGCGCTTCAAATCCTCCTCGATCTTGCCGTCCACCGGCTGGCCCGCCGCACGGGCCTGCGTGTAGAGCTGGAGATCGTGGGTCAGCGACGCGCTCGCCTCCACCGCGAGGGAACGCTGCCGCTGCTCCGCCTGGGAGATCAGCCGCGCACGCGCGGGCGCGTCGAGATGCTTGAACTCTTCCGGGTTGGACAGCGCCTTGATCGCCATCGCCGGGTTCTGGCGGATCAGCCCGTCCGCCATGGCGACCTCGAAGCGCGACAGGCCCGAGCGCAGCCGCGCGTGGCCCATGACACCCGAGATCGTGCCCGCCTTGACCGCGCCCTCGATGTTCTGGCGCACCGTGTCGAGATAGGCCGCGCGCTCCATCGGCGCCTTCGCGAACAGCGCCTTGTTCAGCAGATCGTCGTTGGCGTCGTCCAGCTTGAAGCGCGCGACCTGCCGCTCCTCTTCCGCCGCCGCCGTCTTGACCTGCGTCAGCATCGAGCCCTTGAGGCGGGAGAACCGCGCCTGATAGGCCTCGCGCGTCGGGCCGTAGTCGAACTTCTTGGACTCGGCGTCGTACACCTTTTCCGCCGCCGCTCGGAACTTCTCGTGCCGGTTCGCCGTGTCCGGGTCGCTTTCCAGTTGGAGCCGGAGGTTCTCCAGCTCGTCCGTCGAGCGGCCGAGCGCATCGGTGATCTCGACTTCGGCGCGCGCCTCGGCGCGCTTCTTGAGGAAGGCCGCGCCCATATCGACCACACCGGCCGCCGCTTCCCAACCCGAGGCCGCAGCGCCCGCGACCATGCCGGGATCGATCAGCGGCGCGTCGCTGATGCCGCGTGGCCGATAGCTGTAATCGACGTCGGGAGCCTTCGCCATCACGCCACCCCCGGAAAGGCGGCTGCCGCCGCGCTCCAGTCCGTCATGCCCCAGCCGGATTCGTCCACCCCGCTCGATCCCACGGAGCCGCCGCCGACGCCGCCGAAATCGATCTTGTCGAGAAGCGGCGCCGCGCCCATGAGCCCGCCGATCAGGCCGCCCATGCCGCGCGACATCGCCTGATCCGCCTGCACCTGCCCGGTGTAGCGGGCCACGCTCGCGCGGTAGCCCGCCATGGCGTACTCCGCATCGCCCGCCCACTCCTCCGACAGCGCGCGCCATTCGCTCTCCGCCGCGTGCGCGCCCAGCACTTCGAGCGCCGAGCCGTCGTTCGCCTCGACGCCGGACGATCCGAAGGACTGGATGATGCGGCTCGCCACCTGCTGCCCCTCGCGCCGGATACGCATCGCCGAGATGCGCGCCCGGTCACGGGCAATCTGGCCCTGCTTCTCCAGGATGGCGGCGTTGATCGCGCCCATGTTGCTGGCCGCCGACGCGCCCTGCTGGCCGCCCGCCATCTTCATGACGCCGGACGCAACGCTCATGATCGGCATGATCCATTCGAGCATCAGGGCCTCC
>CAYRBQ010000478.1:0-3603 GCA_964422305.1 uncultured Reyranella sp.
ACTGGTCGTCGTCGCCCACGCAGCAGACGTCCTGCGTGCCCTGCGCCAGCAGCCGCAGCCACAGATACTGCGCCACGTTGGTGTCCTGATACTCGTCGACCAGGATGTGGCGGAAGCGCCGGTGGTACTGGGCCAGCACGTCGGGATGCTGCTGCCACAGCGTGACGCAGTGCATCACGAGGTCGCCGAAGTCGACGGCGTTCACCTCGGCCAGCCGTGCCTGGTACTGACGATAGATCTCGGCGGCCTTGCCGCCCGCGAACTCGCCGGCATCGTCGGCCGAGACCTTTTCCGGCGTCAGCGCGCGGTCCTTCCAGCGCTGGATGATCCCGGAAAGGATCCGCGCCGGCCACTTCTTGTCGTCGATCCCCTCGGCCTGCAGGAGCTGCTTGATCAGCCGCGTCTGGTCGTCGGTGTCGAGGATGGTGAAGTTGCTCTTGAGCCCGATCAGCTCGGCATGCCGGCGGAGCACACGCACGCCCACCGAGTGGAACGTGCCCAGCCACATGCCGTCGGCGGCGCCGCCGATCAGGGTCGCCACGCGGTCGAGCATTTCGCGCGCGGCCTTGTTGGTGAAGGTGACCGCCAGCACCTGCGAGGGTCGCGTCTGGCCGGTGATGAGCAGATGGGCGATGCGAGTGGTCAGCACGCGCGTCTTGCCGGTGCCGGCGCCGGCCAGCACCAGCAGCGGGCCGCCGCCATGGGTGACGGCCTGGCGCTGCTCGTCGTTCAGGCCGTCGAGGTGGGCGCTGGGCGCGACGGCGCGGCGCGCCGGGACGGGATCGGCCGGTGCGGGATCGTCGGTGATTTCGAACGGATCGGCGGGGGGCGCCATGCACCGTCATATAGCAATCGGGGGCGCAGACGCCTATCTTTGAGACTGTGGACGCGCTTGTTGCGCGCGGAGGTGTGCGGATGGCCCGAGGGTTGAACGGTTCCGCCAACGGCGCAGGTCACTGGCCGCCACCCGGCCAGGAAGGCGTCGTGGCTCGCACTCCCGGCGAAGGGTCCAGCCTGCCGGCGGCCGTCGCGGCGGCGCTGCCCGCCGTGGTCGGCGTCAAGACGTCTGTCCCCGAGAACCGCCGTTCGGCCCAGACTTTGGGCACGGAGCGTGAAGGCCACGGCATCCTGCTCGACGAGAAGGGGCTGGTGGTGACGATCGGCTATCTGATCATGGAAGCCGCCACCGTCACGGTGACCGATATCGACGGCAACGAGCTGCCGGCCCGCATCGTGGGCTACGACTACGAAAGCGGCTTCGGGCTGGTGCGCACCGAGGAGCCGATCCGCCAGACGCCCATGCGCTTCGGCGACTCCGATTCGCTCGTCTTGCGCAGCGAGGCCTATGTCGCGGGGTTGGGTGGGGCAAAGGCGGCGCTCAAGGTCAAGGTCGCCGGCCGCCGCGAGTTCGCCGGCTATTGGGAATACCTGCTCGATAACGCCATCTTCACGGTGCCGGCCTATCCGTTGTGGGGCGGTTCGGCGCTGGTCGGCCAGGAAGGAGAACTCCTCGGCGTCGGCTCGCTGCTGGTGCAGGAGGCGCTCGGCCCGGGCGCTCCGGCCTTTCCCGGCAACATGTACGTGCCGATCAACCGCCTGAAGCCGATCTTCGAGGAGCTGGTCTCGACCGGAAAGCTCTCGACATCGCCCCGGCCGTGGCTCGGCCTCTACACGCTCGAGCACATGGGCCGGCTCGTGGTCGGCGGCATCTCCGACGGGGGCCCGGCCGACCGCGCCGGCCTGCAGCGCGGCGACATCCTGCAGGCGCTGAACGGCGAGGTGCTCGACGACGTCGCGGACTTCTACCGCAAGCTCTGGGCGAGCGGTCCGGCCGGTACGACGGTCAAACTTCGCATGGAGCGCGACAACGATGCGTTCGAGGTCACGGTGCGCACCGGCGATCGTGCGATCTATCACCGGTTCGGCACGGATTGAGCCGCCGCAGCCTGTGCACAGCGGCGCTTTGACTTCACGCCCGGGCACTGCATAGGTTCATCGCAACCAGCGTACGGGGGATTTCGATGGCCAAGGCGTTCGCCTCGCAAGCCGATATGGCGGAGAAGAAGATCACCTTCAGCCGCCTGTCCGAGCATGCCTATGCCTTCACGGCCGAGGGCGATCCAAACACCGGAATCGTGGTCGGCGACGATGCGGTGATGGTGATCGATACGCAGGCGACCCCGAAGATGGCGGAGCAGGTGATAGAGCGCATCCGCACCGTCACCGACAAGCCCATCAAGTACGTCGTGCTCTCGCACTACCATGCCGTCCGCGTGCTGGGCGCCAGCGGCTTCAACCCCGAGCACATCATCTGCAGCGAGGCGACGCGCGAGATGATCGTCGAGCGCGGCGCGCAGGACTACAAAAGCGAGCTGCAGCGCTTCCCGCGCCTCTTCCAGGCCGCCGAGACCATCCCCGGCCTGACCTGGCCCACCATGACGTTCGGCGACCGCATGAGCCTGTGGCTCGGCAAGCTGCAGGTCGACATCATCCACGCCGGCCGCGGCCATACCAAGGGCGACACGATCGTCTGGCTGCCCGAGGAGCGCACCCTGTTCAGCGGCGACCTCGTCGAGTACGGCGCCACGCCCTACTGCGGCGACGCCCACTACAAGGACTGGCCCGAGACGCTGCAGAAGCTGCGCGATCTCAAGGCCGAGGCACTGGTGCCGGGACGCGGCGATGCGCTGATCGGCGAGACGGCCGTCGAGGAGGGGATCGCGGGGACGCAGGCGTTCCTGGCCGACCTCTACAAGGTCGTGGCGAAGAGCGCCGAGGCCGGCGACTCGCTGAAGCAATCCTACGACAAGGCAATGGCGGCGCTGCAGCCGCGCTACGGCAATTGGGTAATCTTCGAGCATTGCATGCCGTTCGATGTGAGCCGCGCCTATGACGAGGCCAAGGGGCTCGACCATCCACGCATCTGGACCGCCGAGCGCGACATCGAGATGTGGGCGGCGTTGGAGAGGGCCGACTGAGCTCCTACGAGTATCGCCGCTATCCCTATCGCCGGCCGGCCGAACTCGATGGCAAGGGCGCGCGCCGGCCTGTCGTGATCGTCGGTGCGGGCATGGCCGGTCCGACGCTCGCGCTGTCGCTCGCCGTGCGGGGCATCCCGTCGGTGCTGCTCGATGAGGACGATACGGTCAGCGTCGGCAGCCGCTCGATCTGCCAGGCCAAGCACAGTCTCGAGATCTGGGACCGTTTCGGCATTGCCAGGCGCATGGTCGAGAAGGGGATCACCTGGGAGGAGGGCGAGGTCTATCTCCGCGACAGGCCGGTCTTCCGCTTCAATCTGCAGCCCGACCCCGGGCAGAAGTTCCCGGCCTTCGTGAACCTGCAGCAGTACTATGTCGAAGAGTATCTCTTCGAGCGCTGCCTGGCCGAGCCGCTGATCGACTTCCGCTTCCGCAACAAGGCGGTCGCAGTCTCGCCGCGGGCCGACGGGGTCGCCGTCGAGGTCGAGACCCCGGACGGACGCTATGCGCTCGACACCGACTGGCTGGTCGCTTGCGACGGCGTGCGCAGCCCGGTGCGTCATATGCTGGGCCTGCCGTATCCCGGCGAGGTCTTCCACGACCAGTTCCTGATCGCCGACATCCG
>CAYRBQ010000479.1:0-3601 GCA_964422305.1 uncultured Reyranella sp.
CCCAGCGGCGGCTCGGACGTCGCCAATCTCAAGCCCACCGCGCGCCGCGAGGGCGACCACTACCAGGTCAATGGCTCCAAGATGTTCATCACCTCCGGCATGCGCGCCGACTACTACACGGTCGCGGTACGCACCGGTGGGCCGGGCGCCGGGGGCGTCTCGCTGCTGCTGATCGAGCGCGACCGCGAGGGCTTCGGCCGCACCAAGCTCAAGAAGATGGGCTGGTGGGCATCCGACACCGCGCAGCTCTTCTTCGACAATGTGCGCGTGCCGGTCGAGAACCTGATCGGCGAGGAGAATCGCGGCTTCATCGGCATCATGCTGAACTTCAACCAGGAGCGGCTGGGCATGGCGGCCGGCGCCTGCGGCTACGCCAAGGTCTGCCTCGACGAGGCGATCGCCTACGCCCGCGAGCGCCACACCTTCGGCAAGCCGCTGATCGCCAACCAGGTGGTGCGCCACCGGCTGGTCGACATGGCGATGCGCATCAACGCCGTGAAGTCGACGCTCGAGCTGCTGGCCTGGCGGGTCGGGCAGGGCGAGAAGCCGGTCGCCGAGATCTGCATGCTGAAGAACCTCGCGACCTCGACGATGGAATTCTGCGCCAACGAGGCCATGCAAGTGTTCGGCGGCGCCGGTTACTTGCGCGGCGCCAAGGTCGAGCGCATCTATCGCGAGACCAAGGTGATGTCGATCGGCGGCGGCTCGGTCGAGATCATGAAGGACCTCGCGGCCCGCCAGATGGGACTCTAGATGGACAAGGCCGAGCGCATCGCGCTCTTCCAGAAGTGGTTTTCCGACGCCATCCCGCACAACAGGGCGCTGGGGCTGAAGGTGATCGGGGCGGGCAAGGGCTTCGCCTCCATGCAGCTCGAGTGGCGCGAGGAGCTGGTCGGCAATCCCGAGACCGGCGTGCTGGCGGGCGGTCCGCTCACCGCCATGCTCGACGGCTGCTGCGGCATGTCGGTGGCGACCATGCTCAAGGCGCCCGAGCCCTTCGCGACCCTCGACCTGCGCATCGACTATGTGCGCCCTGCGGAGCCCGGCAAGGCGGTGATCGCCGAGGCCGAGTGCTATCACGTGACGCGCTCGGTGGCGTTCACGCGCGCCTTCGCTCACCACGGCGACCCGAAGAACCCGATCGCCGCGGCGGCCGGCACCTTCATGCTGGGCACCAAGGGCAAGGCGACGAGGCCGCAAGTTTCGGCACAGGTCTCGGCGGAGGAGAAGAAGTGAGCGCGCTGCTGCAGCGCCTCGCCGAGGTCCGCAAGTCGGGCGACGTGGCGAAGCTCGCCGAGGCGATCCCCTATGCACGCTGGATGCGAATCGCGCCGGAGAACGGCACGGGCGAGCTGCTGACCCGCATGCGCTTCCACGACGAGCTGATCGGCAACACCTTCCTGCCCGCGATCCATGGCGGGACGCTCGGGGCCATGCTCGAGATGGCAGCGATCTTCCATCTCCTCTGGGAGACCGAGACCGAGACGGTGCCGAAGATCGTCAACATCACGGTCGACTACCTGCGCTCGGCGCGGCCGGTCGACGTCATCGCCGCGGCCAAGGTGACCAAGCAGGGCAGGCGCATGGTCAACGTGTTCGCCGAGGCCTGGCAGGACGACCGCTCCAAGCCGGTCGCCACCGCCAACGCCCATTTCCTGATCAAGTCCGACGCCGACGCGCCGCCCTCGCTCTGACCCCTTTCCGGCGCTACGCGCCACCCTCCCCCGCAGACGGGGGAAGAAATCTGAACTCCTCCCCCGTCTGCAGGGAAGGTGCCCCGTCGTACGGGGCGGAGGGGTGCGCATGGCCGAAATGCGCCGCGCCATGCATGGACTTTCCCACTTCTTGCAGTAAACAACGCCGCACATGGACTTCGATTCCCTCAAGACGCCGGACGACGGTGTCGTGCGCGACGGCGCCGCCTTCGAGGCCTACCGGCTGCCGGGCGACCTGCTCGATTCGTCGCACCCGGCGATCGTTGCCTTCGCGGCGCGCGTGGCGGGTGAGGGCAGTGATCGCGACAAGGCGCTGCGCCTCTACTACGCCGTGCGCGACGAGCTGCGCTACGATCCCTACAACACGCCGATGAAGCGCGAGGCCTATCGCGCCAGCACCACGGTGGCGGCGGGTCACGGCTACTGCGTGAACAAGGCGGGCGTTATGGCCGCGGTCTGCCGCGCCGCCGGCATCCCGGCCCGCGTGGGCTACGCCGACGTGCGCAACCACATGACGACCAAGCGGCTGGCCGAGCTGATGGGCAGCGACGTCTTCTTCTATCACGGCTACACCGATGTCTGGCTGGACGGGCGCTGGGTCAAGGCGACGCCGGCCTTCAACCGCGAGCTCACCGAGAAGTTCGGCCTGAAGCCGCTCGACTGGGACGCGGTGTCGGACTCGATCTACCATCCGTTCGACCTCGGCGGCCGCAGGCACATGGAATATCTCGCCTATCGCGGTGTGTTCGCCGACATCCCGTTCGAGGAGATCCGCGCGGCGTTCCGTCACTACTACCCGCGCATGACGGGCGAGCAGGAGCAGATGCCGCTGGGCGGAGACTTCGGCGCCGAGGGTGCTGCGGAAGCAGAACCGAAGTGACACTCGCTCCGCGGTCGACCGCCTATATCGCGCTGCTGGTCGCGCTGGGCAGCTTCGGCCCGCTGACCATGAGCATCTACACGCCGGTCATGCCGTCGGTCGGCCACGACCTCGTGGCGACGCCGGACAACGTCAAGCTCACGCTCACCACCTACATGCTGGGCTTCGCGGTCGGCCAGCTCTTCTATGGACCGCTGAGCGACCGCTACGGCCGCCGTCCCGTGCTGCTGGGCGGCCTGTTGTTCTTCACCCTGACCACGCTCGCCTGCGCCTTCGCGCCGTCGATCTCGGGCCTGATCGGCTTGCGCATCCTGCAGGGGCTGGGAGCGGCCTCGGGCGCCGTGCTGGGGCGCGCGCTGACGCGCGATGCCTACACGTTCCAGGAGATGCCGCTGGTCATGAGCTGGATCTCGCTCGGCCAGAACATCGCGCCCTCGCTGGCGCCGCTGATCGGCGGCTTCCTCGGCGAATGGCTGGGCTGGCGCGCCACCTTCTGGTTCGTGGGCGCCTTCGGCACCGGCCTGTTCGTGATCGTCCTGTTGGGGCTCGGCGAGACCAACAAATATCGCAGCGAGCGCATCGACCTTTCGAGCCTGCTGCGCGGCTCGGGCGAGATGCTGCGCGATCGCCGCTTCCTCGGTCACATCCTGCCGCTTGGTTTCGCCTTCGCGCTGAACTTCGGAATGCTGGCCGGCGTGCCGTTCATCCTGCAGGAGACGCTGGGCTTCTCGCCGCAGGAATTCGGCTTGATCGTGCTGCTGTCGGTCGGCGGCTTCACGCTCGGCACCTTCGTGAACAACCGCCTGGTCGGCCGCGTTTCGCCGACCTCGATCATCGTCCACAGCGGCTGGTTCCACGTGGCGGCACTCGTCTGGATGGCCGCCCTGGCGCTCTCCGACGTCGTGACCTGGTGGGCGATCGTCGGCCCGCACGTCGTACTGAGTTTCGGCACCGGCATGATCGTGGCCAACGCCAATGCCGGCGCGGTCGGCATGTACCCCAAGCT
>CAYRBQ010000480.1:0-2787 GCA_964422305.1 uncultured Reyranella sp.
ATGGCCGGTGCGCGCGACCAGCTCGCCGGCCCGCCGCAGGGACTGGCCGAGGCCATTCCCGGCGCCAAGGCGGTGACCCTGCCGGGCTGCGATCATTTCTCCTGCATCGGCCATCCGCTGTTCAAGGCGAGCGTGTTCGACTTCTTCGACGGCTGGCTGGAGTAGCTGAGGTGGCGAGGATTCCTTTCAAGCGCATTCGCGAGCGCGCCGCCAAGCGCAAGGGCGGCGAGAAGGTGCTGGCCTCGCTGCTCCCGAAGAAGCGCGACAACAAGGCCCTGGCCAAGCTCGGCGACGACCGCGTTCTGGCCGAGATGGCGCGGCGTGTCTTCTCGGCGGGCTTCGTGTGGAGCGTGATCGACCAGAAGTGGCCGGGCTTCGAGGCCGCGTTCCTGGGCTTCAACCCCAAGCGCCTGCTCTTCCAGCCGGCCGAGTTCTGGCACGAGCTCGCCTCCGACAAGCGGATCGTACGCAACCCGCAAAAGATCAAGTCGGTGCGCGAGAACGCCAGGTTCGTGAGCGACATCGCGGCCGAACACGGCAGCTTCGGCAAGTTCCTCGCCGCGTGGCCGGCCGACGACCAGGTCGGACTGATGGAGCTGCTGGCCAAGCGCGGCTCGCGGCTTGGCGGCAACACCTGCCAGTACCTGCTGCGCTTCCTCGGCCGCGACTCCTTCATCCTGACCAACGACCTGATGCTCTGCCTGCGCGACTCGGGGGTGCCGATCAGCGAGAAGGGCACCTCCAAGAAGGACCAGCGGCTGGCGCAGGAGCAGATCAACGCCTGGGCCAGGGAGACCGGCCTGCCGCTCACCCACATCTCGCGCATCTGCTCGATGTCGATCGGCGAGAACCACGATGCCGCGCGTCTGAAGGAGGTCATGCAGACATGACCAGCCTGCTGCTGATCAATCCCAACACGACGCAATCGATCACCGACCTGGTGCTCAGGACCGCGAAGCGCTTCGCCTCCAGGGGCACGACCTTGCGTGCCATCACCGGCAGCTTTGGGCCGCGCTACATCGCCTCGCGCGCGGCCTATGCCGTCGCGGGCCACGCCGCCCTCGATGCCTTCGCCAACGACCGGCTCGCCAAGGATGCCGTCGTGCTCGCCTGCTTCGGCGACCCCGGCCTCGCCGCGCTGAAAGAGGTGAGCCCGGTCCCCGTGGTCGGCATGGCCGATGCGTCGATCCTGCAGGCCTGTGCGATCGGCCACCGCTTCTCCATCGTCACCGGCGGCGAGCGCTGGCAATCGATGCTCGAGGAATTCGTGGCGAGCCACGGCCTCACCTCGCGACTCGCCTCGGTACGCACCGTCGCGCCGACCGGCGCCGACATCGCGCGCAACCCGAAAGCCGCGATGGCGCTGCTGGCCAAGGGCTGCAACGCCTGCGTGAAGGAGGACGGCGCCGATGTCGTGATCCTGGGCGGCGCGGGCCTCGCCGGCCTCGCCGCCAAGCTGAAGCCCCTGGTCGATGCCCCTCTTCTCGATGGGGTTGCTTGCGCCATCTCCATGGCCGAAGGGCTCGCCAAGCAGAAGCCGGCGAAAGCCGCCCATGGTGCACTTGCGAAGCCCGCGCCGGTCGACAGCATCAATCTTTCCAGGGGTCTTTCGAAGCTGCTCGGATCGCCCTAGGGTCGCTCCCCATGCGGTTGGTCAGCTTTCGCCGTGCGGGCGCGCACAAGTTCGGCGCGGCCATGGATGGCGGCATTGTCGATCTCTCGGAGCGCACCGGCGCGCGCTGGCCGGGCCTGCGCGCCGCGATCGCCGCCAAGGCGCTGGGCGAGCTGGCCGCCGCCGCCAAGGGTGTGGCGCCCGACCTCGCCTTCGACGATGTCGAGCTGCTGCCGACCATTCCCGATCCCGAGAAGATCCTCTGCATCGGTCTCAACTATGCGAGCCATGCGGGCGAGGTCGGCCGCGAGCTGCCGACCGTGCCCAGTGTCTTCTCGCGCCTCCACAACACGCTGGTCGGCCACGGCGGCAGCATCGTGCGGCCCCGCGCCTCCATCGCCTTCGATTTCGAGGGCGAGCTCACGGTCGTGATCGGCGAGCGCTGCCGGCACGTGCCGCGCGCCAGCGCGCTGTCGGTGATCGCGGGCTACACCTGTTTCTTCGACGGCAGCGTGCGCGACTTCCAGAAGCAGTCGGTCACCGCCGGCAAGAACTTTCCCGCTACCGGCCCGCTGGGGCCGTGGATGGTGACGACCGACGTGATCGCCGACCCGCAGCGGCTCGAGCTCACGACGCGCCTCAACGGCAACGTGGTGCAGCACGACACGACGGATCACATGATCTTCGACGTCGCCACCATCATCGAATATCTCTCGACCGTGACCTGGCTGGAGCCGGGCGACATCATCGCCACCGGCACGCCCGACGGCGTCGGCGCCGGCCGCAATCCGCCGCTCTGGATGAAGACGGGCGACAAGGTCGAGGTCGAGATCTCCGGAATCGGGACTTTGGGCGTCAATGTCATCGACGAGTGATCCTTTCGCCATACCGGCCAGCGAGGCCGGGGCCGACCGCCAGAAGGCGCGTGAGTTCAGGGTCATCGCGCTGATCGCGATCGCCCATTTCGTCAGCCACGTCCACATCATGCTGCTGCCGCCGCTGTTCGGCGAGGTGCGCGAGGCGTTCGGCGTCAGCTACATCCAGATCGGCCTGGCGCTGACCGCCTTCAACATCGCCTCGGCGCTGCTGCAGACGCCGGCCGGCTTCCTGGTCGACCGCATCGGTCCGCGCTCGATGCTGACCGGCGGCCTGATCCTCGGCGCGCTGGCGATCGT
>CAYRBQ010000480.1:2797-3591 GCA_964422305.1 uncultured Reyranella sp.
GGCGATCGTCGCGGCGGCGATGCTGCCGGGCTACTGGACCTTCGTCATCGCCTACGGCTTCCTCGGCCTCGCCAACACCGTCTATCACCCGGCCGACTACTCGATCCTCTCCGCCACGGTCGATCCCAAGCGCATCGGCAAGGCGTTCTCGATCCACACTTTCGCAGGCTATCTCGGCTCGGGCGTAACGCCCGCCATCGTGCTCGCCTGTGCCGCGATCTGGGGCTGGCGCGGCGCCTTCCTGTTCGCGGCCGGCCTGTCCTTCGCGACCGCCTTGCTGCTGATCGTGGCGGGCAGCATCCTGCCGCGCGTCGCGCACAAGCCTGGCGACTCGGCCGATTTGGCCAAGGGTGGTGCCGGCGGCGCCAAGGTCGGCCTCGACCTGCTGCTCAGCGCTCCGATCCTGCGCAACCTGCTGTTCTTCTTCTGCCTCGCCATGGCCAACAGCGGCATCCAGACCTTCACCGTGGTCGGCATGGGCGCGATCCACGGCACGCCCTTCTCGGTGGCCAACATCGCCCTCTCGGGTTTCCTGCTGCTGAGCGCCAGCGGCGTGCTGCTGGGCGGCATCATCGCGGACCGCACGCCGCACCATGAAAGAGTTGCCGCCGTGGGCTTCGCCTGCACCTCGACCATGGCGATCCTGATGGCCTGGGTGAACATGCCGGCCGCCGTCCTGATCGGCGTGATGTCTCTGGGCGGCCTGCTGAACGGCATCATCCAGCCCTCGCGCGACATGATGGTGCGCGCCGTCACGCCGCCCGGCTCGTTCGGCAAGGTGTTCGGCTTCGTCA
>CAYRBQ010000481.1:0-3585 GCA_964422305.1 uncultured Reyranella sp.
ATGGCTGAGCACGATCACCTTGGCGCCCTTGGCCGCGAGCTCCCTGATCGTGGGCGCAGCACGCTCGATGCGCGGGCCGTCGGTCACCTTGCCGGCCTTCATCGGCACGTTCAGGTCGACGCGCACCAGCACCCGCTTGCCGGACAGGTCGGCGGAATCGATCGTCTTGAAGGTCGTCTGCGGCATGATCTCTCTCTTGTCTGTCGGACGGGCGTCTAGCGTTTCCGGATCACGAACACCAGTACCTCGCCGTCGCGCGTCGAGGAGACGAGCTCGTGGCCGGTCTGGCGGCAGAAGGCCGGGAAGTCTGCTTCCGCGGCGGGATCGGTGGCGCGCACGGTGAGCAGGCCGCCCACGTTGAGCTCGCGCAGCTTGCGGTTGGCGCGAAGCACGGGCAGCGGACAGAGGAGCCCCGTCGCGTCGTAGTCGAGCGTGTCGGTCATTGCGGCCGATAGTACTTCATCGCCTCGGGCAGCCAGCGGCGAATATCGCTGATGCGCGTGGTGTCGGCGGGGTGGGTGCTCAGCCATTCGGCCTGCCGCTGGCCGGTGCTGGCCGCCCGCATGCGTTCCCAGAGGCCGACGGCCTCGCGCGGGTCGTAGCCCGCCAGCGCCATCAGCACGAGGCCGATGCGGTCGGCTTCCGATTCCTGTGCCCGCGACATCGGCAGCAGGTAGCCCACCGTGGCGCCGGCGCCCAGCGCGGCCATCATGGCCGGAAGATAGGTACGGCTGCGGCCGCTGACCGTGGCCGACAGCGCGACCGCGGCGGCCGCGGTGCCCACCGAGGCCACCATCTGGTCGCTCATGCGCTCGGCCCCGTGGCGTGCCAGGGCGTGCGCGACCTCGTGGGCGATCACGACGGCGAGGCCCGCCTCGCTGCGCGTGATGGCCAGGATGCCGGTGTAGACCACGATCTTGCCGCCCGGCAGGCAGAAGGCGTTGGGCTCGTTCTTGTCGACGGTCTTGAACTCCCAGCGGAAGCGCGGCGGCCGCCACAACTCCCCCGGCGGCCGCTCGGCCGCCGCGGCGATGCGCCGGCCGACCTTCTCGACCAGCGCGTTGGTCTGCGCGTCGCTCGACAGGTTCTCCTTGTTGAGCACCTCGCGATAGGCCTGCAGGCCCATCTGCCGTTCCTCGTTCTCGCTTACCAGCATCATCTGGGAGCGGCCCGAGACGGGCGCGGTTTCGCAGGCGGCGAGCAGCAAGGTGAGCCCGCACAGCGTCGACAGGAGGCGCAGCAGAGCGTGCATGCGGCGAAGTCTAGAGCCCGGCATGTGTGCGGTCGAGAGTGCGTCTCGGTGACCATTGCTGTAAGGTCGCGCAACGAACGAAGACCGGATTTGAGCGCCAACCAACATTCTGCTGCCGGCGACGAGCTTTTCGCGGCCGGCCGCTTCGATGAGGCGATGGCTGCCTATCGCCGTGCGCTCGCCGCGGATCCGCGCGATGCGCAGGCGCGCCTCGGTCTCGATGCCATCCTCGAGCGCGCGCGGACGACGCAGCCCAACCCGCAGCTTCGCGAGCTGCTGCTCGAGGCCTATGCCGACGAGGGTGCGAACTGGGACGCGGTCGGCTGGGGGGCCGCCAACCAGATCGCGGTCGGCTGGCCGGCCGACGATTCGATCGGCACGCTGGCGAAGGATCGCCTACTGCACGAGTTCCTGAGGAAGTCGTTGAACCGCGACGCGGGTCTGGAGCGCAAGCTCCTCAAGCTACGCGCCGCTGTCGCCGCCGCCCCGTCGTCGCCGGCGATCGACGAACTTGCCGCTTCGCTCGCCGAACAGGCGTGGCTCAACGAATTTGTCTGGCCCGACGATCCGGCTGTCACCGATCCGGCGAAGGCGGCGATGTTTCGCGTGCCTGCCGAGCCGCGACCCGAGCAGGTCGAGGAACGGGCGCTCGCCGCCGCCATTCCCGAGATCGCACCCGTCACCGACGCGGTCTCGCAGGCGGTGGCGGCGATGTACGAGGCCAATCCCTATCCGCGCTGGACGCATCTTGCGCGAAGGCCGCCGGTCGATGTGCGCGCCGCTCTGTTGCGCGACTTCCCGCACGCCGACGACGTGGAGTTCGGGGACGGCCCGCTCAGGGTGCTGATGCCCGGCGCCGGGACCGGCCAGCATCCGCTCACCGTCGCCTCGTCCTATGCCAACGCCCAGGTGACCGGCGTCGACCTCTCCCGTGCGAGCCTCGCCTACGGCAAGCGCATGGCGCTGCGTCACGGCATCGGCAACATCGAGTTCCTGCGCGGCGACATCCTCGACCTGCCGAAGCTCGGCCGCATCTTCGACCATGCCGAGTGCGTCGGTGTGCTGCATCACATGGCCGACCCCAAGGCGGGCCTGCTCGCCATCTCCTCGGTGCTGCGGCCCGGCGCCTTCCTGCGCCTCGGCCTCTATGGCGAGCACGCGCGCGCCCTGGTCGTGAAGGCGCGGCGCGACATCGAGGCGGCGCGCCTGCCCGCGACGCTCGACGGACTGCGCGAGTTCCGGCGCAAGGTGATGAGCGGCGAATGGCGGCGGCTCCGCGCGCTGCAGGAGTCGGAGGATTTCTGGAGCGCGAGCCTCTTGCGCGACCTCTGCTTCCACGTGCAGGAGCACCGCTTCACCGTTTCGCGGCTGCGCACGCTGCTCGACGGCAGCGGGCTGCGCTTCCTGGGCTTCGAGTTCAACGTCGGCGCCTCGCAGCGCGCCGATGCCGTCGCCGGGCCGCTGGCGCTCTACGCGTCGCGCTTCCGCACCGAGCGCACCATGGCGAACCTCGAGAACTGGGAGCAGCTCGAACGCGAAAAGTCCGGCCTGTTCCCCGGCTACGCCTTCGTCTGCCAGAGGATCTAGTCGAAGAAGCCGGGCCCGCCGCGGCGCTTCAGCTCCTGGCCGGCATCGCGGCCCAGCGCGGCGGCATCGGCCGCCTTGCCGCGCCGTTCCGTGGCGATCACCTCGGAGCCGTCGGGCCGCGCGATCAGCCCGCGCAGATGGAGCTCCTCGCCGCTCAGCACCGCATGGCCCGCGATCGGCGTGCGGCAGGAGCCGTCGAGCACCGCCAGCATCGCATGCTCGGCGCGCACGCAGGTCGCCGTCACCGGGTGATCGATTGCGGCCAGCCAGCCGCGCGTCCGCGCATCGTCCTCGCGCGCCTCGATGCAGACCGCGCCCTGGCCGACGGCGGGCAGCATGTCGGCTTCCGGAATCGGCGTGCCGACACCCGGCCTGCCCAGCCGCTTCAGTCCGGCCAGCGCCAGGATCGTCGCCTGCACGGTGCCGTCGGCCCGCCTGGCGAGGCGGGTGTCGACGTTGCCGCGCAGGGTCACGATCTCGAGGTCGGGCCGCTTGTGCAGCAGCAGCGCGCGGCGGCGCAGCGCCGAGGTGCCGACGATCGCCCCGCGCGGCAGGTCATCGATGCGCCGGATCTCGCCGGCAATCAGCACGTCGCGCGCATCCTCGCGCGGCAGGAAGGCGGCGATGGCGAGACCCGGCGGCTGCGCCGTCGGCATGTCCTTCATGCTGTGCACGGCCGCGTCGATCCGCCCGGTGAGCAGCGCCTCTTCGATCTCCTTGACGAACAGTCCCTTGCCGCCGGCTTC
>CAYRBQ010000482.1:0-3583 GCA_964422305.1 uncultured Reyranella sp.
ATCGCCAATGCCGGCATCTCGATCGACAAGGACAATTCCTCGCTCGACGACTTCTCGGTCATCCGCAAGACGCTCGACGTCAACGTCGGCGGGGTGCTGAACACGGTGGAGCCGCTGATGACCCGGCTGATGGAGCGCCGCAAGGGCCAGATTGCCGTCGTCTCGTCGCTGGCCGGCTTCATCGGGCTGCCCTACTCGGCCTCGTACAACGCCAGCAAGGCTGCAGTCCGCGTCTGGGGCGAGAGCATCCGCTACGTGATGAAAAAGTACGATGTCGGCGTGAGCGTGATCTGTCCCGGCTTCGTCGTGAGCCGCATGACGGCGCAGGCGCCCTTTCCCATGCCGTTCCTGATGACGTCCGCGCAGGCCTCGAAGATCATCCGGCGCGGCCTGGCGGCCAACCGCGCGCGGATCGCCTTCCCGATCGGCACCAAGGCGGCGGTGTGGTTCGGCTCCGTGCTGCCCGGCCGCTGGACCGCCAGGCTGCTCGGCGCCTAGAGCGTCACGCTCCGAGCTTTGCGCGCTCCTTGGTGGCGGAGATGTCCTGCAAGGCCTCGTCCAGGTCAATGCGCGCGATGCGGTAGCCGACGTCGCGCCCGTAGAGGATGTCGGTGATGTTGGGCAGCGGCACGACGATGAAGCGGCCTTCGTAGGCACGCAGCGCATGCTCGATGCGCGAGCGCACATACTGGAAGTCGAACGGGTTCTTGTCGTCGATGCCCTGCGTGTCACGCACGGCGATGCAGACCTGGCCGACGCGCCGGATGCCCTCCGCGATCAGGGCCTTGTGACCGTCATGGAAGGGCTGGTAACGGCCCAGCATCAGCGCCGTCGGCTTCTTGAAGTCGAACACCGGCCGCAGCAGGCGCGCGGCCTGCTCGGCCCAATATTCCGGCGTGCCGTCCGCCGTCACCCGCAGATCGCAGGTGGCGGGCGGCTCGAACAGCCTGTTGGTATCCTCGAACCGGCCTTCCTTGATGCGGTCGATCCAGATCACGAAGGCGTCGCCGTCGGCAGTGAACGCCTTGCGTGCGGCCGCTGTCGGGCAGATGAAGTCGGCGATGGCATAGTTGCCGCACTTCACCACGATGTCGCAAAGCCAGCCCATGCGGCGTGCCTGCTCGAGGCGGTCTGCCTCGCTGAAGCCCAGGTCCTTGTTGATGTTGGCCCGGACCTCGTCGGCATTGTAGTGCGCCGCATTGAGGCGCTGGGCGAGCACGCGGGCCAAGGTCGTCTTGCCGGCACCCGGCAGGCCCATGATGAGAATCTTTTTGGTCATCAGCAAAGATCCGAGGCGATCTGGCTTTCTTGGCGAGTTCCGTCGTGCGCCTTGCCCGAGTCCGGAGTCGTTGTTTGCCAGGCGTTGAGCAGCTCTGTCCGCACACCCATCGCTGCGAGTCCGGAGATCGCAAGCGAGCGCAAACCGGCATTGGCGGTCCCGCGCAGCTCATCGGGCCGCATGTGACCGCGTCGCTCGCCGTTGCCATCCAGCGACCGGCCCAGTTCGATTTCGATCGCCTTCAGGTGTTCCGCACGAGCGAGTTCGACAGCATCGGCGAGCAGCGGCCGCGCCCGGGGGGCACCGCCCAGATGGTCGAGGATAGCGCCCATCATGAAGGCCGGCGAGGACATGAGCTCGTCGTATCCCACCAGCATTACCCGCCCGGGGAACCGCCGCGCCATCTCCTGGTACGAGATGAACTGCTTGGCGTACGAAACCAGTGCGTACTTCAGCAGGTATTCCTCGAAAGACATGTCAGCGAGGTCCCGCCCGTCCTGGTGACGGTAGCTCGAATCCTTGTGCGTCCGGCAATACCAGAAGTAGGACGCCGCCTGCTCCACCGGATCACGGTAGACAAGCACGGCGCGCGGGCCGGGGCCGTGCGCCGCCGCCCGCGTGATCGCCGGCAAGTCGACCCGGATGCGGTCGAGGCCGTCGTTCAAAGTGCGCAACAGCCGTCGGCCGGGTGACCACGGGGCGAGTTCGACCGGCACGCGCGCATAATTCCAGCCGTCGCCGAAATAATCGTAACCACGCACATGGAAAGGCGTCGCGTTCCACCACGAGATCTCAGATGCAGCCTCGGCGAAGCCTGGACAGACGGTGTGACCGATGAAGAGATACCGGTTGGGCAGCACACCCTCGACATGGAACAGAGGGCCGCCGACGAAGCGCGAGAAGTCGAACAATCCCCCTGTCGGACTACCGTAGGTTCGGCCTGTCAGGCGGTCGGTGATCCGGCCGCCGCGCTCGAGGTGGCAGAGGAAGGAGACGGCAAACCTAAGAAACCAAGCGCCCGAGCGTGGGATCGTTGCCAGGAGAGGGAGGTAGCGAACGGTACGCATTTCAGATGATCTGAGCTTGTTCCTGGCAATAGTAGAGACGGAGCCTGCAACAAGGAACTCATATTGACGTCATCTGCTTTGCACAATCTGTGCTTGTAGCAGGTACGACTAGCACCCCTTGTGTAAATACGATCCTGTTCTGTGCAACATTCTGCTTCGAGGGCAGTTCACGGTCTGCCAGTCACTTCATCTGGTTCGTCAGCAGCGCGGCCGCGCCGCCCCGATCCTTGCCGTACTTCAGCAAGGCCGCCCGCCCGCCGGCGGCATAGGCGGCGACCGCACCCAGCAGGCGCTTGAGCTGGTCCGGACTCGTGCGATCGAACCGACAGTAGGCGCCGCGCGTCAGCTTCGCGATCTGGGGGAACAGCCGCGAGGCCGTGCGGTCGTCGCCCTCCTGGAAAACGAACACGGGCAATCCCAGCAAGCCGAGTTGTCCCGCCTCGTGACCGACGGCGTCGACATCCTCCTCGCAGCAGTCGCCCACGAACACGACGGCGTCGAGGCGGCTCTCGCGGCGCTGCTCTCCGGCATAGCTCAGCAGGCGCGCGATCTGGGTACGCCCGGCGAGGCAGCGCACGGCCGACATCAGGCGCGCAAGCTCACGGCCGTCCGACGTCCACTTGCTCACCTTGAATTCGTCGAAGCCGCGATAGAAGGCTAGCCGCACATCGAGGCCGCCGAGCGCATCCGCCGCCACGAACATCTCGCCCTGAATGGCACACGCATGGTCCCAGGTGGGCTCACGACTGGCCGTCGCATCCATTGCAAACAAAAGCCGGCCACGACCGCCCGGTGCACGGCTCGTCGGCAACTTGCCGACCTCGCGCACGAAGGAGTCGACGGCGTTGGCACCTGCAGCAGACGGAAGCTTGCGATCCTCGGCCATGTTCTTTGACCCCTCGAAGCCCATTCAATATGGTGCACACGCGCGCCAGCGCCAACACGAAGCAATCATGACCGGAAACGCCCCCACTTTCGCCACGCTGCTGCTGCGCGTCTTCCTGCCGTTCGCGCTGGCCTACTTCCTTTCCTACATCTTCCGCGGCGTGAACGCGGTCATCTTCCCGTATCTCGAACGGGACGTCGGCATCACCGCTGGCGATCTCGGCCTGCTCACCTCGGCCTTCTTTCTGTTCTTCGCCGGCTGCCAGCCGGTTCTGGGCGTCATGCTCGACCGCTACGGGCCGCGCCGGGTGCAGACCGTCCTGCTGCTGCTCGCCGCGCTCGGCTCGGCGCT
>CAYRBQ010000483.1:0-3582 GCA_964422305.1 uncultured Reyranella sp.
CGTGCGATGCTCGGTGCCGGATTGACCGCCACGATGCTGCCCCGACTGATGTGCTCTGCATTGGCTGCCGGGACCACAAGGTAATGAACTCGCCCGTCCATCCCATCGATGGTAAGCCCCATCCGTTCACCCAGCTCGTCGCTGCCCAGTGCCTTGGCGACAACGCGCCCGACGATGCGTTCGGTCGGAGCGGCTTGGTGGACGGTGTAACCTGCATAGGCCCGCTGCTGCGCCAGCCCCTCGCGGTCCAGCGCCTGATGCATCGATTTGATGATGTCGCCGCGCGTGCCCATCTCGCGCAGTACCGCTTCTGCGCGGGGTGAGATGGTCCACACCCCCGGTGTTTGCTCGGTCGCCAGCCCCATCCGCTCCAGCTTGCGGGCACGGTCAATCATCAACGCCCGGTTCTGGCGCAAGGTCAGGGCCATATCCTTGTCGGGCCGAAGATCGGCAAACTCGCTCCCCGCGTCCTGCTCGGCTATCAGCATCCGGTCGAGCCGGGTAAACCGCTCAGCATCTACCTCGCGTTCAAGCTGGCTGCTGACCTCCTGCTCGGTCTGGCGACCCAGCTCCAGTGTGACGATGTCGCTCGCCCGTTCTCGGATGCCGTGGGCGATATAGTCCCCGGCGATGTCGAGCCGCTTGCCGTCATCAGTGATGCCGCGCACCAGAATATGGGTATGCGGATGGCCGGTGTTGTGGTGATCGACCGCGATCCAGTCGAGCCGGGTGCCAAGGTCGGCTTCCATCTGCTTCATCAGATCGCGCGTGGTGGCGCGGAGATCGGAGAGCTCGACGCCGTCCTCGGCCGACACGATGAAGCGAAACTGGTGGCGGTCCGCGCGGCCGCGTTCGACAAACGCAGGACCGTCCTCGACATCCCTGCTGGCCGAATAGACTCGGCCCCTCTCTCTGTCCTTCGTGACGCCGTCTCGCTGGAGATAGCGCAGGTGGGCGTCGACCGCCTTGGCACTGACGAATTGCCGTCCCCGGGCGCCGCCGCGCTGCGGATTGAGCTTCACGACGCGAACCTTGACCGCGACCCGCCGCGACCGGGTTCGGGTTCCGCCGTCCCGACTCCAGGCACTCCGATTCTTCAGCGCCGCCGCCACCGCCGCCCCGCGCCCCCGCGCATTGAACCGGCCGCTTCCCTTTCCGGTCCCGTTCAACCGGGAAGGATCGCCGCCGGCGCGCCGGATGGCCTGCTGAATCTGTCCGGTGAAGCTGGTCGGCCGGCCGCGCACGCCGCCGGCGCGGCGTGCGCCGATGCGCGCACTGCCCCGATCCCGGATCTTGCCGGGCCGGAGTCGAAAGTCGTCGTCATCGCGTGCCATGGCATGACGATTGGAAGCCGCGCCAAGGCCCACAAGGGGCCGATTGCGCGCATCGTGGCGTGGCGTAGAAAAGGTCGTTCCGGCGTAGCGGCAGGAGGCCGTGCCTTCGAGCGACGGCGCTCGGAGCGTTGAATGCAAACGATAAATCGATTCAAGAGCCACCCGAGCGCCGCAACAAGCTGCCGCGAGCTGCTCAAGAAACAACGTGCAGACAGTCTATTAGGCGCGTGGCGCCGGCAGCGGGGCAACCCGCTTTATCTTGCCGTCCATGATCCAGTGACTCCCGACCGATAAACCTCCTGAGCACCTTCGCCGGAATGATCGAAAGCATACGATTGCCGGTGCTTCGCATCACGGCAGCCGCATTGCGTTTCCACCAGGCACAAACAGTCCGTCAGCTTGCGGGGCCAGTGCAGATGCGCCAACAACGGAACGGCTGGCCGACGTTCGGTCTGATGACGTTCGGAATGATGACGACGTGGCTGCGGGACTGCCCTGATCACGCGCAGCAAACAGCGGCGAGTCCTTCCACGACAAGGCGCGGCGGTTGACGGTGACCATGCCATTGGCCTGCCCTTCTCCGATCAACGGTGCGAGCCTGGCGACGTAGAGCTGGGTCTCGGCCGGCAGCTCGCGGCCCGTCGCCAGGCATTCGTCGTAGCGCGTAGGCCCTGCATTGTAGGCAGCCAGAAAGCCTGGCGATCCGTAGCGATCGTGCATCTCCCGTAAGTATGCCGCGCCGGCAAGAATGTTGTCGCGCGGCTCATACGGGTCGGCACCGAGCCCATGACGGACACGCAAACCGGCCCAGGTGTCGGGCATGATCTGCATCAACCCCATGGCGCCTTGTGGCGAGAGCGCCAGCACGTCGCCGCCACTTTCCATCGCCATCACGGCGCTGATCCAGGAAACGGGCACGCCGAACCGATGTGCAGCTTCAATAACGAAACGCGCGAAAGGATCGGCGGTAGATGCGCCTTGGGACTGCGCAACGACAGCGGATTGGGCATGTGCCCGCCCAGCAAACTCGGTCGCGCACGACGTCAGCAGGATCACGATCATCGGCACGGCCGACCGGACAACCTCTCGCCGGAGCTTGGCCGGAAAGGAGAAAGGGCCGCGGCGCCGCGCGAACAAGGAAGCGGCTGCTTGAACGCGAGAGCGTTGCATGGTCAATCCTCCTTCTCGATCCAGACGGGGTGCGCGCGGCCGATGACGGCGGACGCCGGAAGCGGCCCGAAGTACCGCCCGTCCAGTGAGTCCGCCGACTGCCCGTTCATCAGGAAGAGCTCACCCGCGGCGATGACGTGGCATCCCTGCCAGACGGGAAGCAGCCGGCCCCGTCCGTCGCGTTCGCGCGCTACACCGATGGCGATCGCATCGACCAGGACCGTTAGACCTTCTCTGCAGACGGTCTGCCCTGGAAGCGCTAGGACCCGCTTCAGTATGGGAACGCCGCGCGGCAGGTAGCCGCCGTCTGCGAGGAAGATAGCGAGAGGCTCTGGAGGCAGGACGACGACAAGTTCGGTGATGTACCGCTCGCCAGTGGCCTGCAGCCGGTAGAGACCCACAGGCACACTTGCCGAGGCGTTCCACACGTAGAGCGGAAGCGCCCCCCTACCGAAGGTCAACGCCAGGGCGCCAACACCGGCGAGCGTGGCCACGAGCACGTGCGCTCGGCCGGTCACGGGTCAATCCGCTGCCGAAGAAGCCAGGCTTTGTGGCGCGCCAAGGTGTAGGGTCTCAGCGCTTCGCCGACCGACAGACGATTGTGAACGTGACGCCAATAGTCCGGTGCTGCATCGGCGGCATCGATGCCAAGCGACTCGACGATGTCGATCATCTGCAGCACGTGCTTGACCTTCGGCCAGCCGGACGCTCGCAGCAGGATGTCAGCGCCAGGGCGTACAAACGGAACCGTTGCGCAGGCTTCGCTGGATCGAACGGCACGCAGGATGTCGATACGCGACGCCACCGTACCGTAGTCGTTGGCCGCCCAGCGCACGAAGGCGAAAATGCTGCCAGGCGCAAACGACAGGACGCGCCGACGACGATCGAGGATCTGCTCCGCTGCGACCCGGCCGAAGCGGATCCAATGCTCGGTCTGCTTCTCGAGCCACAGGAGCTCGACATGCGTGAGGTCGCTCAAGCGGCACCTCCAGCCCGGGCGGGAGGCACGCGTTTGAACAGTTCCCTTACCGGGTAGCCTGTTATCCCCGACGGTGGATGAGTGCGGTCCGTTAGACAG